>JABMQV010000485.1 GCA_013203065.1 Desulfobacteraceae bacterium
CTGGAATGCCTCTGTGTAGGCTATGGCCAGCAAGGCCTGGTCATAAAGCATTTTTTCAAAATGCGGCACAAGCCATTTCCTATCCGTTGAATACCGGTGAAAACCATAACCGATCTGATCGTATACTCCGCCCATACGCATTTTCTGAAGTGTCTTCTCAACCATGTCGAGGGTTTTCTTGTCCCTGGATCGCTTCCAGTAGCGAAGTATGAAAAGGAGATTGTGGGGGGTTGGAAACTTGGGAGCGTCGCTAAATCCTCCGTACTCCTTATCAAAGTGTTGGGCCAGTTCCTGATAACCCTTATCCAGGACCGATCCGTCCAGATCTTTCCCTGGTGTGACTTTTTCCACCTCCTGAAGGACACCCATAATCTGTTTCGCAGATTTTAGGACCTCATCCCGACGGGTAGTCCAGATCTGCCTGATACGGGGTATAAGTTCCACCATTCCCGTGCGACCGAATCGACTTGATTTCGGGATATAGGTTCCAGCGAAAAAAGGCCGTTTATCCGGCGTCATGATGATAGTTAAGGGCCACCCCCCGCTTCCCGCTAGCATCTGGCATACCATCATGTAAATATGATCCAGGTCAGGCCTCTCTTCCCGGTCTACCTTTATGGAGACAAAAGTTTCATTCATAAGCCGGGCCACTTCCAGGTCCTCAAAGGACTCCTTTTCCATGACATGACACCAGTGACAGGTGGAGTACCCAATGGATAGGAAAATTGGCTTGTCTTCTTTGGCCGCATTGTTGAAGGCCTCTCCGCTCCAGGGGTACCAATCAACGGGGTTGTGGGCATGCTGCAGCAGGTAAGGGCTCTTTTCCGAAATCAGCCTGTTTGCGCCTTGCATCTTTTTTTCCTTTCCTGACAAGGTTGTCTTGGCTCCTGCAAAATGGCGTACCACTATCAAGATAGGCATCAGGATGCCATCGGCAACGAAGTTTCCGTTAAAGCTCTGGCATTTGCTCGCACTGCAATTCTACAGTCTAACCCACGGCTAAACAACGAACAGCCCGAACGCATCTGCTCCAGCCGCCTTTTCTCACCAAAAGTTAGGCCGTTCGTTAAGATCGGCGCCAGCGCTGAAAAATTGAAATATTTGGACAAGATTGATGGATTTCCATATAATCAGAAAAACAAGTACTATAAAACCATCGAGAAAGGAGTCTCTTATTATGTGGCGACCAGGGATTTTTCTACTCTCCGCTATTCTGACCCTTTCGTTTTATGGGTGCGGTGGGGTTCGATATTCCCAAATAGCCCCTGAAGGCGAGGACTACCATCCAAAACGGATTGGGCTGCTGCCTGCCGATGTAGGGCCTTATGAAGAAGCAAGAGGTGAAATCGATGAGGTAGTTGCCGGAGTGATTGTCAATAAAGGCTGGTTTTCCGATGTGGTAGCGGGGGAAACCATAAACCGGCTCTTATCATCCAACAAGGCCTTTCGGGAAAATGTGATGGATTATAAGACCAGGCTCAAGACTGTCAACTTTTCTGATCCTGAGTTGAGCAAAAAGATTGGTGAAACAGCCAGGGTAGATGCCTTTCTGATCATCTATGTGGACTACTGGGGCTACACAAGGGAAAATAAGGAGAAGGTTGCAAAGGTGGCCCTTGTGTTCAAGATGGTGGATGCACCAACGGGAAAAATTATGTGGAGAGCCGCGCACCGCGAAACAGAAGACTATCTGCTGATCAAGCCCTCACTCGCCGATGTGGCCGAGGATGTTGCCGAGGGACTTGTAGATGAAATGCCACATTGACTCCCAGATGTTATCACGCCGGCCAACCGATGGCAATTGATTGCTTACGCCAATCTCAAAAGTCTAAGGAAGGAGCAAGGAAAAATAAGGGAGGAAGGACCTTGGATGAATGGAAGTGTCGAAAGGCCCTACCGTTCGGGCAATCTATCTTGACATAGCTCTTTGCCCTGATCTGATTTCAGCAAATCCAAAAAAGTCAAAGCCACCTTGTTCTTCAATTCAGCAATGGTCTTGTCCAACAATTGCTGATCCTCCAGCATAATATCCTGAGCGTCATGAATACTTAGCGCTTCTCCCACTGTGACCCCTTCCGTTGTTCCAAATGCCGTATCCATACATTAATGCAAGAATCGTGCGAGAGCCCGTGCCAGGGATACCAAACGATAAAACCTATGTGAAATCGGAAAGTTATAGAAACAAGGACATAAATGGCCCAAGGAAGATTGTGTAACAAATGACCCGTTATGTTTTGTAACTGACACATTTTGCCTCCCATAAAAAAACACAATGGCATGCCTCGGTTGACTCACTGCACTCCCGGGAAGGCTGCCTTGGGATGACAGCCTTGGGCATTTTCAAGGGCTCTATGTCTGTTGACAGAACCTTTGCGAGCTGTTAGTACCTCTAACCCGGACAAGCCGGAATTCGAAAATTTATGAATAAAAAAG
>JABMQV010000049.1 GCA_013203065.1 Desulfobacteraceae bacterium
ATGATTCCCTCTTGGGTTGTGCTGTTTGTTTCTTTTTCCATTAACTAAATACCCCCTCCGTGGATTTACCCCAAATTTTCTCCAAAACTTTTTATTTATACCAAGAGCTATTTCTAAGTTCAACACCTTTTTGAAAAACCTGTGCGCTGAAACCCTTTGCTGGTCTGCATTCCTTGAGATGATGCTCTTGGTTTCTCGATTCTGGTCTCTGGTTTCCGGGTTCAATCAACAATCATAAGGTCCAGTATCTTTTCAACAACCGTCTCAGGGATTAGACCGGTCGAATCTATCACAATGGCATCCTCCGCAGGCCTCAGGGGAGAAATGGATCGCGATTCGTCCTGATGGTCCCTCTTTCTTAGTTCCGCCTCAACGATGCCTCTTGAAACAGATTCCCCACGTTCCAGCCTTTCCCTGTATCTTCTCTCGGCCCTTACTTCATGGGACGCAGTGAGGAAGAATTTATGTCCCGCCTCCGGAAAGACCACCGTCCCCATGTCCCTGCCTTCGGCAATGATCTTCGCCCCCTTTGCCATCTTCCGCTGAAGCGAGACCATGGCCTCCCTTACCTCCCTCACAGCAGACACTTCTGAGGAGAACATGTCCATCTCAGGACCCCTTATTGCCATGGATATGTCCTCGTCTCCCAAAAGCAATCTGGGCGGCTCCACATCGGTGTTGAAATGAAGGTCAAGCGATTTGCAAAGCCCGCCAAGCTTCTTTCCGTCCCCGAGATCCATCTTTTCTCGAGTTGCCGCCAGTGCAACGGCCCGGTACATGGCCCCCGTATCTAGATATAGAAAATTGACCCTTTTTGCCAGCATGCGGCTAATGGTGCTCTTCCCTGACCCCCCCGGCCCATCGATGGTTATGATATTATTCATGCCCGTCAATTGACTTCCAAGACCTTTCTGAGCGTCCCGATAAACCTCTCATTCTCTTCCCGCAGACCCACATTTATCCGGATATAGTCCGGAAGCCCAAAGCTATCCATTGCCCTTATGATGACCCCTTCCCTCAACATCAGTTCATAGGTCTTTTTTCCACCGAGCGGCACCTTGATCAGGAAAAAATTGGCCTGGGTTGGGACATATTCAACACCCAGTACCTCAAGGCTCTTGTACAGGTATTGAAGCCCCTCCCTTATAACGCTTAGCGTCCGGGAGACAAATTCAGCGTCGTCCATTGCCGCAATGGCGGCGGCCTGTGCCAGGGCGTTGGCGTTGAAGGGCTGCCTCACCCGATTCATATATTCAACCACTTCCCCGGATCCAAACCCGTAACCTATCCTGAGCCCGGCGAGACCGTATAGCTTTGAAAAGGTCCTCAGGACGAACAATAACGGGTGCCCCTCCAACAGTTCAAGCCCGCTGGAAACCGAATCATCCGAGACGAACTCTATATAGGCCTCATCAAGTGCCACTATGACATGGTCGGGGATCTCATTCAGAAAACTGGCCATCTCCCCTTTTGAGATGGCAGACCCGGTCGGGTTATTCGGGTTATTGACAAAAACAAGTTTGGTCTCGGGCGTGATTGCCCTGGCGATCCCTTCCAAATCTATCCTGAAATCTGAAAGAAGGGGGACCGAGCTCATTCTGCCTCCGGCCCCCTTTACGGACTTTTCATAAACAAGGAAACTGGGAAAGGCCTGGACTGCATGCTCCCCCGTAGATAGAAATGTTCGAATCAATAGTTCGATCAACTCATCCGAACCATTTCCCAGTATGATTTGACCGGCTGGAATCTTACATTTTTCTGCAATTTTTTCCTTGAGGTAGAACCCGCTTCCGTCCGGGTAGCGGTTGAGGGTGTGCACCTTTTCCATGATGGCGCTCACGGCCATGGGAGATGGCCCCAACGGATTTTCATTGGAGGCCAGTTTGATAGACCCTTTTATACCCAGTTCCCTCTCAAGTTCCTCTATTGGCTTTCCTGGGGGATAGGGAACCAGGTCCTCTATCCCCTGTCGGATCAGATTTTTCATGGCAGCAGTCTTTATCATTTTGAGAGTTTACAAAATCTCCGGCCTTATAACTCAAGGCCCGACAAAAGTAAACCCCGTTAGAAGCCGGGGCAAACTGCCCTGACCCTCCAAATGAGATATCA
>JABMQV010000486.1 GCA_013203065.1 Desulfobacteraceae bacterium
GTCCAAGGACGGCCCAGGCGGTCTGCGATGCCGTGCTTGCCCCTTTTCCCGCGAGAGAAGGATCGTTGTAAGAGTAACAGGTTTCGCCCCACCCTCCATCAGCGTTCTGGCAGGTTTTTAGCCATTCAACCGCCTTTCGAATATAGGGTTGGGACATATCTTCACCCACCCGATTGAGCCCCATGAGCACTGACCACGTGCCATAGATATAATTTACTCCCCAGCGGCCGAACCAACCCCCAAAATCTTCCTGTTCCCTTTGAAGGAATTTGAGTGCCCTGGCAGTGGGCGGAAAATCTCTACCATATCCGAGCATCGAGAGAAGCTCGACACAGCGCCCCGTTAGATCGGAGGTGCTCGGGTCCAGTAAGGCCCCGTGGTCGGCAAAAGGAATTTCATTGAGGTAGAGGTGGTTGTTGTCAATGTCAAACGAGCCCCAGCCACCATCTGAGTTTTGTATGCCGATGATCCAATTCACAGCCCTTCCGATCCGTTCCCTGTATTTTCCCTTATTCAGCGTGCCTGCACGCAAAAGGGCCATAAGGACCATCGGGGTGTCGTCCGCGTCAGGATAAAAGGTGTTTTCAAACTGGAAACCCCATCCCCCCGATTCCAGATCAGGCGCATGATAGGACCAGTCTCCCGGCACCAGGATCTGCTTTTTGAATAGCCACTCGACAGCATCGGTTACGTTCTTGTGCTCTGCCGGAAGGCCGGATTCCAATAGTGCGGAAAGGCTCAAGCATGTATCCCAGATCGGGGAGAGGCAGGGTTGACAAAGGGCCTCCTCCTCACGAGCCAGAACCAGATTTTCGATGGCATTTATCCCTCTCACGACATCAGGATGGTCATGGGGATAACCAAGCACCCGGAGGGCCATTACCGCATTGGCCATGGCAGGGAATATGGCGCCCATACCTCCCTCTCCCTGCATCCGGGTAATGGTCCAATGCTCTGCCATCTTCAAAGCCTTTCTCCGTGGGCGTTCCGGCATAAGGGAGTCCGCCAGCTTCAAGAGTCGATCCAAAAGAATAAACCCGTTCTTCCGTAAATTTTTCGGCACAAAACGGTCCAAATGGCGAAGCTTTTCCGGAGATGTCACGAATAACTCGGCAACCCCCTCCTCCGGACCCAATCGGCACACGGACCGCTTGGCATAGAGGATGAGCAAGGGCACAATCACGGTCCGGGACCAATAGGAGACCTTATAGAGGTTGAAGAAAAACCACCTGGGCAAGAGCATGATTTCAATGGGCATGGCAGGAGCGGTATGCCATTGGACCTGACCAAAAAGGGCCAAAGTGATGCGGGTAAAGACATTTACCTTGGCTGCCCCGCCCAGGCTCAAGATCAGTCGGCGAGCCTTGTTCATGTGATCTTCATCTTTCCGGTCACCAAGGAGCTTCAAGGCGAAATAGGTCTTAACCGTTGCGCTCATGTCCGCCTTGCCACCCGTAAAAAGAGGCCATCCCCCGTCCTCAAGCTGCCTGCTGCGAAGGTAGCGAACCAGTCTCTTCCCGAGCGCCGGCCCGATCTCCCTGCCCAGAAAGCGCTGGAGCAATACGTATTCTGAAGGTATGGTGGTGTCCGCTTCCAGGTCGAACACCCAGTAACCCTTTGGGTTCTGAATGGATAAGAAACCCTCCCGTGCCTTGGTGATTGCCTCTGTGAGCCGCTCCATCGTGAAAAGGGGGCCCCCGGGCAATGAAGTTATTTTGGCCTTTCGGGGAGAAGAATGTTTCTGGTGTCCTCTTTTCTTATCTGTCTTGGCCCTTCTTAAAAGCTCAAAACCTGTCCGCATAGTTCGTTTCATATAGGAACCTCAATATTCGCATCAACTCGGCAAGGCTGCTTTGCCTTTAAAACCATGTCTGGCTATTCCTTTGCACAAGACACTCCCTACGGATCATATTTCCCCTCTCATCCGGGGATTTCAACACAGGATTGGGAGTGCCAAAAGAAAAATTGCTTATGTGTATCAAATTTATCAAGAAATTGCAAGAAGTTTTACTGTTTCCTTCAGGATTCCTTGGCCTTGCTCTCCTTCTTTTTTTTCTTTTTCTGCTGACGTTTGCTCGCAGCAGGCACATCTTTAGGTTCCTTCTCTTCCTTGCCCTTTCCTTTTTTGGGTTCGGCCATCTTCTCGGCCTTAATTCTTGCCATCTCTTCCGCCTTTCGCGCTAAATCCGAGATGACCTTTAGTCTTGCCTCTGTTTCTCTCATCTGGGCCCGGATCTTCTTGACACCTGTATCCTTGGCTATCTTTCCCGGCTCAAGTCCTTTTTCAGTCAGAAACGACACTCGTTTGTTCAATTTCTCCTCCCAGTACGCCTTCTGTTCCAGCCTACTGGCTTCGCTTTTTGATGCCATCTATTTCTCCTTTCTTTTTTACCTTTCAAGTATTTCCCGTAACTTCTCAATAAGTTCGGGAGAAATAATGTAAGTTCTCAATAAACTTGGGTACCCCACTCAAGAAATCCTGTTACGATCCTTCTTTTGTCTGCCCCATATGCATGGCACGCAACTCTCTTTTCAACACCTTGCCAGAGGGATTTCGCGGGAGTTCATCGATAAACGCTATCTCTTTTGGTACCTTAAATTTTGCCA
>JABMQV010000487.1 GCA_013203065.1 Desulfobacteraceae bacterium
GGCTGCGGGAGAGGATTAGGAGCCTGTGTGAGCAATGAAAATCAACCAGTTTCTTGAAAGTCCTCTTCCCCGACGAGACTTCAAGCCATCTTCTGATGGTAAAGGCCCTTTCAATAAAGTCTTCCCTCAGTATGGGGTTATGAAGAAGGGTTTCTTCTTCGGAAGGGATGATCGGAAAGTGCTTCACAAATAACCCGGCAAAGATTCCACGACCCTTTCTTACCGCTCTACCTTTCTCATGGTGTATCTTTACCCCTTTCAGACCACAGGAGGGCGAATTGCTCTTGAAAATAAACCCTGAGAGCCCCCTCCTTTTCAAAGTGCCCAAACGTATCTTTGCCCATTGGGCCATTTTTGGTGTATAATCATAATTACCCCGGATCGTAACAAGGCGGGGGGCGTTAGGATCACCCACCAGGCGGATGGGTTCACGGGGGACAGAAAGGCCGCACTCTACCTCCGGGCAGACAGGGAGATATTCCACATATTGTCCCAGGGTGTCTCTTAGGAATAGATCAAGTTTGTGTCCCCCGTCGTATCGGACCTTTTGGCCCAAAAGGCAGGCACTGATCCCAAACTTTATGGTATTTTCCATACAGTTTTCTTGCCCCCTGGATTGCAGAACTAGGATATCAACCGGAAGCGCTTCAGGCAATTGGAAAGGCATATCAAAAGAATTTCCTTGCATCACAAACCCCCTGTTTCTAAAATAAGACCATCCGTATGAATTTAGCTTTTTCAAAACTGGCACTTAGACAGGGGAATCCACCTTCCCCTGGTTGAAAAGGGCTAAAGTGTTACGACCATCCAAATGTTGCTTTGATGAACCATCTAGTAAGCGCGAAAGGAGATTCTTGCCATGTCGCAACTGATTGTATGGAAGAATCAGGAGATGAGTAAGCTCAGGAGGGACCTTGATCGGCTCATCAACCGGTGCTGGGACGATCTGGGAATGAACCTTTTTTTGGGTGAGGTCACACAGGATATTTCTGTGGAGATCTTTGAAACCAAAGACGCTCTCACCGTGAGGGCGGAACTGCCGGACACAAACCCCAAAGACCTGGATATATCCTTGAGCCAGGACAAATTGATCATCAAGGGAAGAAAGCACGAGAAAGTTGTCCGGGACGGCAGTTATTACAACAGGGTTGAAAGGAGACTTGCCTCTTTTTCCCAAAGTATTCCGCTGCCTTTCAGGGTAAGGGTGGAGGACGTTAGGGCCACATTCAAGCAGGGGGTATTGGATATCGTGTTGCCCAAATGGAGGCCCAAAAAGACGCGTTTCATCAAGATCGAGGTCATTTAGGAATTCCCTATCTCCTCAGAGAAGTTCAGACAAGAAAGATAGAATAAGGAGGATGTAGATGCCCAGGAAAAAATCTTACACGCAGGTCCCCATTGAAAAACTCAGGTGGAGGCTTGATCCAGCTACCCTGTCTTTTGATACGACTGATGACCTTGAGCCGCTGAAGGAGATTGTCGGACAGAAGCGTGGTGTTGAGGCATTCAAATTCGGGATGGGCATGAACAGACGGGGATACAATGTCTTTGTCACCGGAACGGCGGGGACGGGCAGGATGTCCACGGTCAGGAGGCTGCTCAAAGAGATATCCAAGGATGGAAAAGTTCCGGACGACTACTGCTACATGAACAATTTCAAGAATCCGGAGGCGCCTATTTTGTTGCGTCTCAAGGGGGGTGAGGGAATTGCCTTCAAGAAAGACATCCACGATCTCGTGGAGACCTTGAAAAAAGAGATCCCTCAGCTTTTCGAGAGCCAGGAGTATATTAACAGCAAAAAGGAGGTTATGGCCGCTTACGAGGCAAAGGGGAAGGGCTTTTTCAAGGACTTGGATGAGAAAGTGAAAGAGGAGGGCTTTAGCCTGGTGGACATCCAGGTAGGACAGGTCAAGCGGCCTGAAGTCATGCCTCTGGTCGATGGGAAGCCGCTGCACATAGATCAGGTGGAGGCCATGGTAGAAAAGGAGAGGTTTCCCAAGGATGAGTTTGAGGCCATGAAGGAGAAACACACCAAATTGCGGGAACAGATCGAACAGATTTTCCTCGAACTCAGGGATCTTCAAAAGGAAATCCAGGAAAAAATGGAAAAAATGGATCGGATGATGTTCATAAAAAGTGCCTCCAGACAGGCCCAACGTGTAGACAAGAAACATGAGAACAAACAGATCAAAGAATATCTGGATAGCATGCTTGAAGACATGGCCGATAATCTCCAGATATTTATGCCCCAACCCCAAACACAGATGCCGGGGGTTTCCTCCTTGCTTCCTGAGGCGGACCGTTTTCAACCCTATCAGGTAAATTTACTGGTGGACAATAGCGAGCAAAAAGGCCCACCAGTCATCATTGAGGCATATCCCACCTACCGGAATATCTTTGGGAGCATTGAGCGGGTGGTGGACCGTGCCGGAATGTGGCGGACCGATTTTAGCAAGATAAAGGCAGGGTCTTTGGTCAAGGCCATGGGCGGGTATCTCGTGATCAATCTCCTGGATGCCATTGTTGAGCCTGGTGTGTGGCAGGGGCTAAAGAGGGCCTTTAAGAGCGAAAAACTGGAGATTCAGACGTACGATCCCTTTTATCTCTTCACCACCAGTGGTTTGAAACCCGAACCCATTGATCTGGATGTCAAGGTGGTGGTTGTCTCGGATGAATACCTTTACCGCATGCTCTTGCATTATGATGAAGACGTAAAGAAGATTTTTAAGGTAAGGGCCGACTTTGATACCTCCATGGACAGGAACGACGAGAGCATCCGGCAGATCGAAGGATTCATCAAGATGACGACCGATGAAGAGGAGCTGAGACCCTTTGACAGGTCAGCCGTGGCGGCATTGGTGGAACAGGCGGTCCGTATGACGGGAAGACAGGAGAAGATCTCTACCAGCTTTCCCGCAATTGTAGATCTGATCCGGGAGGCCGATTTTTTTGCCGGTCGGGAAAATGAATCGGTCGTCAAGGAAAGCCACCTGGACAAGGCCGTTGAATCCAGGATCTACCGGGCAAATATGGTGGAGGAGCACATTCAGGAGATGATCGATCGAGGGACCTTGATGATCGATTCGGAGGGAGAGGTGGTGGGTCAGGTCAATGGCCTTTCAGTCTACGCCCTCGGAGACTACATGTTTGGAAGGCCCACCCGGATTACCACCTCCACTTCCATGGGCCGCGCCGGCATCATTAATATTGAGAGGGAGGCAGACATGTCGGGCAACACCCATAATAAGGGTGTCCTCATCCTGACTGGTTACCTGAGGGAAAAATATGCCCAGGATAAGCCACTGACGGTTAGCGCCAGCATTGCCTTTGAACAGTCTTACGGGGGTGTGGACGGTGACAGCGCATCCAGCACAGAGATCTATGGGCTGCTCTCCAGCTTGTCGCAGATTCCCATCAAGCAATACCTGGCCGTTACCGGTTCGGTGAATCAAAAGGGAGAGGTCCAGGCCATCGGCGGCGTCAACCAGAAGATAGAAGGTTTTTATGACTGCTGCCGGAAAAAGGGACTGACCAAGACACAGGGGGTTTTGATTCCTGAGAGCAATGTAAAGGATCTGATGCTCAGGAAGGATGTGGTGGAAGCAGTGAAAAAAGGCCAGTTCCACATCTATCCCGTAAAGACCATTGATCAAGGTATTGAGATCTTGACCGGGACAAAGGCCGGGGAGAGAAAAGCGGACGGCACCTATCCCAAAGGGACGATGAATTATCTGGTTGACCAGAGACTAAGGGAGTTGGCAGAAGGCCTAAAGGACTTTGGAGACAAGCCGGAAAAGGAAGAAAACAAGTCAAAGGGGACCAAGAAAGGCAAGGGCAGGAAAAAGAAGAGCTGATGAGCATCAAAGAGGTCTCCCTTTCTAGTACCATAGAGGTGAAAATCGCCTGGGCCGAAACCTCCTATCAAGAATTCAAAGAGCATTTTCTCAGAGACAAGGTAATTCGTGACGGTCTAAAGGGACTGAAAGACGCGATTCTATTCTCCCACAGGGAGATGGGAGAGATAGGGATTGCCAAGATATGTACCGAATGCGAAGGGCGGGAAGGCGGCTCATGTTGTGGAGCGGGGCTGGAAAACCGCTATGATGGCTGGCTTCTTCTGATCAATCTCCTCCTGGGCCAAGGATTTCCTGATACCAGGCATGACGGGAAAAGCTGTTTTTTTCTGGGGGAAACAGGATGTCTCCTCTATGCCCGCCATGTAATCTGCATCAATTATCTCTGCAAAAAGATTACTACCCGTATTGATCCCCAAAAAGTCAGCAGACTGCGAGAAAAGGAGGGCCGGGAATTGGAACGGCTCTTCTTTTTGCATGAGGAGGTCAAGCGGGTTCTCAGGACGCGATTTGCCCTTAAGGGAGATATGGATAGGGTGCGTGACAATGGAAAAAGACCTGAAAGAGACCTTGGATAAGGTGGCCCGGTTTTATGACAAAAGAAAGGTGGGGGAGGTGGGTGCTTTGGGTTTCCGCAGATCCACAGACCTTGGGACCCTTCTGGCTTGCATGGACCGCGTGGTGGATGAGGAACTCATCCGTCCGCACGAATCGCTTTTTCTGGATCTGGGTTGCGCAGACGGAAGGGTGAACATCTTTCTAAGCTATCTCGTCAGGTACTCCGTTGGAATAGAAATGGATGAATGGACCCTCGAAGAATATGGTCCATTAAAGGCAGAATTGGAACTGTCCCTCGAAAAGAACGGTCTGTTGTCAGCACCGGAAAATGTCTTTCTCTATCACGGGGATTCAAGTGATGAGAGGGTTCATGAAAGGATCACCCGGGAGACGGGGATAAAATTCCGGGAGTTCGATCTATTCTACACCTACCTTGTCATGCACCAGGAGTTTGCACAGTTGATAGCGGCAAAGGCAAAAAAAGGGGCCATCTTCATGGTCTACGGACTTCACAGGATTCTGCCCCGGTATGATGGGCTTAGCCTTCTAACCCCGATTAGCCCCCTGGAAGGGGTTTTGGCGCTTTATCAAAAAGAGTAACGGGGACTGCCTTTCCCCGTTCCTGAGGCCAAGCCCCCAACAGTGCCAACCACGAGAGACGCAGGCTCTATTGTGCGCTTTTCAAACCAAGGTCAAAGGCCTTTAGATTTGATTCCAGGAAGGCCTTCTTTGTGGAAGTGGAAATGACCGCTTTCATGTCATCCGGGCCGATGGAAATGGCCCCCGACCCGATGAGGGCCCCCAACATCACCATGTTAAGGGACAGGGGGTTACCTGCCTCAGCAGCCATCTTGTTGCCGTCAAGGGAGATGACCTTTCCGGCCTTGTTCCGAATGAGGTCCATGATCTCCTCTACGGGTGGATAGGTCCCCTGGCCGACTGACACGGTAAAAGGGGGCAGGGTGTGGGTGTTGGTGATGACAACCGTATCCTTGTTACATTTTCCAAGGGCCCGCAAGGTCTCCAAGGGCTCAAATCCCACCAGGACATCTGCTTCGCCGTTCGAGACGATGGGGCTGGTGGCATCTCCCATCAAGACCGCTGATTCCACAATGCCCCCCCGTTGAGCCATTCCATGGATCTCGCTTACCACGGCAGGAATTCCTTTGGAGAGGGCGGCCTCTCCCAAGAGACGTGACGCAAGGAGATTCCCCTGGCCACCGACACCGATAAATACGACCCTCCTCGTTTCCATAAAAGCCTCCACCTATTTTTTCAATGGTAATATCGCATTTTCAGGACAGACTTGAGCACATATTGTACAGCCGATACAGAGATCGCTGTTTATCTCAACCCGTTCCCCTTCCAGGAACATGGCCGGGCAGGCCAGTTTGTTGATGCAGTCCCTGTGGTTCTTGCACTTGTCTTGATCAACTTGAAAGGGTCTGACCTTTTTCTGCTGGCCCGTTGCCCTTGCAAAGAGCGGGCAGAATTCCTTTGATATGATGACCGAGACACCATCATAATCCTTGGCGGCCTTCACCGACTCTATGGTCTTTTTCAGCTTGAAGGGCCGAACCAGATGGACATCCTTGACACCGCATCCCCTGACCAGTTCCTCCAGGGAAATCTGTGTCAGATCAACTCCCATGGGGTCCGTATCAACCCCTGGGTGGGGCTGATGCCCGGTCATGGCCGTTGTTCCGTTATCGAGGATCACAAGGGTAAATTTATGGTTGTTATGCACCGCGTTGATTAGCCCTGTAATGCCTGAATGGAAAAACGTCGAATCTCCGATAAAGGACACCACATCCTGGTCTGTGGCACGTGAAAACCCGCAGGAGGAACTCACTGAAGAGCCCATGCAGATCACCATGTCGGCCATGGAAATGGGCGGCAGGAGCCCAAGGGTATAACAGCCTATATCGGTCGGATTGATGGCATCGGGGCCATAGGCCTCCTTGACCGCGTAGTAGGTGGCCCGATGAGGGCATCCGGCGCAGAGATTGGGTGGCCTTCCAGGGAGTTCCGGTAGATTGGAAAGATCCAGGCCTTCCGGGGCCTGATAGTCAACCCCAAAATATTCGGCAATGGCCTTTCTGACCATGCCGGGGTCATACTCAAAAAGGCGGGATAGGCCCCCGACCCCCTTCCCTTTGATGGGGATGGTAATCCCATTTTCCTGGGCGATGGCCTTGAGGTCGTTTTCGTTGACCGGTTCCAGTTCTTCAACCACCAGGACCTTATCCACCTGTTTTAGAAAACCGGCACAGAGGGCCTTTGGAATGGGCCATGAAAATCCAAGCCTCAAAAGGCTGACCTTGTCCGCTATCCCCAGGTCCGAGACCGCATCCCTGACGTAGTTAAAGCTGACACCGTTGGCAACGATCCCCCATTTTCCATCTCCGATGATCCGGTTATAGTCGGAGTTTTCTGATTTTTCCAAACTTTGATCATATTTTTCCAGTAGGAGTTTGTGAAGATTTCTGGAGACGGCAGGGACGCACACAAAATGGAAGGGGTTTTTCTGGAAGGTGTCTTTTGTCTTTATTGGCCTCAAATCACCGAGTGTGACATGGCCCCTGATGTGGTTGAGTCGTGTGGTGGTCCTGATGATCACAGGGAGTTCCAGCGCTTCAGACAGATCAAAGGCGGCAACGGTCATATCCTTCATCTCCTGGGTGTTGGTGGGCTCCAGCATGGGAAGACTCGATAGCCTGGCGTAATAACGGTTGTCCTGTTCGTTCTGGCTTGAGAAGAGAAAGGGGTCGTCCGCGTTGATAATGACCATTCCCCCCTTGACCCCCACATAGGCCAGGGTCATGAGAGGGTCAGCGGCCACATTGAGACCCACGTGCTTCATGGTCACCATGGTCCTCAGACCGGAGATCGCAGCGGCCGCGCCCACTTCCAGGGCGACCTTTTCATTGGTTGAGTATTCAAAGTAGAGATCGGTCTCTTGACTGATTTCAAAGAATTGTTCGGGAATCTCTGAAGAGGGTGTCCCAGGGTAGCAGGTTGCAAAGGATACCCCTGCCTCAAGGGCCCCCCTTGCGATGGCCTCATTACCCAATAGAAGCAGCTCTTTCCCGGAGTCCTGTGATAGTAACTTGTGCATGTTTTCACCCTCCCCTTAATCCCCTCTCATCAATGGAGGGGGATAATGCAGGTTTAAGGTTATCCAAAGCGAAATCAAACCTTAAGGCTTTCTGAAAAGCCTCCATATTTCTTCCTGAGCTTGGGTTTTTCGATTTTCCCGGTGGGGTTCCTGGGGACGTTGCCAAAGAAGATCCTCCGGGGCCTCTTGTATTTTGGAAGGCCCCCTGAGTATTCGAGGACCTCTTCCTCGGTCATTTCCTGCCCCGATTTTGGTTGCACAATTGCGGCCACGATCTCGCCCAACCGCTCGTCGGGGATACCGATGACCGCAACATCGTGGATCTTTTGGTTTTCCATGAGAAAATTTTCTATCTCCACCGGGAAGATGTTTTCCCCGCCCGTGATAATAACATCCTTTTTCCTGTCCACAAGCCAGATAAACCCGTCTTCGTCAAGCCGGGCCATGTCTCCGGTGAGGAGCCAGCCATTGAGGAGGGTATCCCCGGTGGCCTCGGGGTTCCTGTAATATTCCTTCATTACGCCGGGGCCTTTGACCATCAGTTCGCCAGGTTCGCCGGTGGGCAGCTCCTTATGATCGTTGTCTACGATCTTACACTCCCAATCAAATCCGGGGATCCCAATGGCGCCGACTTTGTGAAGATTTTCCATGCCCAGGTGGACACACCCCGGTCCGGCGGATTCGCTCAGCCCGTAGTCTGTATCATAGTCGTGATGGGGGAAGACTTTTTTCCAGTTCTTTATGAGGCTGGGCGGAACGGGCTGTGCACCGATATGCATCAATCTCCACTGGTCTAAATGGTACGCTTCCAGGTTTACCTCCCCGCTTTCAATGGCAACCAGAATATCTTGGGCCCATGGTACCAGGAGCCATACGATGGTGACCTTTTCTTCAGACACGGCCTCAAGGATCCACTGCGGCTTGATACCCCTCAGGATTACCGCCCTGGCACCGACGATCAAATTTCCAAACCAGTGCATCTTGGCCCCTGTGTGATAAAGGGGAGGAATGCACAGAAAATTGTCTTCATGGGTCTGGTTGTGATGACGGTTCTCCACCACGCACGCGGATTCAAGGTTCCTGTGGGTCAGGAGGATCGGCTTTGGAGTGCCGGTGGTGCCGGAGGTAAAATAGAGGGCGGCTTCATCCATGAGTTCAAGGGGGATGGGGGGCCCCTGAGCCGACCCTGCCTCCAGAAAGGCATTAAAGTGTTCTGCATAGCCAGGGAGCAAAGGGTCAGGGCCCAAAAAGATATAATCGCTGATGGTCTCCAGGTCGCCTTTGACGGCATCAACGCGCTCAACAAACTCTTCCCCAAACAGGATGGCCTTGGCCTCGGCAATGTCAGCGCAGTATCGGATATCATCGGCCATGAACCGAAAATTTAAGGGTACTGCCCATGCCCCTGTCCGGAGAATTCCAAAATAGGCGGGGAGCCATTCGAGGCAATTCATCATAAGATGAATCACCTTGTCTCCCTTCCTGATGCCTTTTGCAATCAAACCATTGGCTGTCCTGTTGGCAATATCATCGAATTCCTTCCATGTGATGGCGACCCTGGTCCCCTTTGATGGGTCTCTTTCGATCAGGGCGATCTCGTCCCCGTACATTCTTGAATTTCTTGCCAAAACCTCTGTGATAATCATGGTCTCTCTTCCGGATAAAGCTATATTCTAGCTACAAAGTGACCGTAAGGGATATGTCCTGGGCTGTCAAGAAAAAAGAGGGGGGCAATGGTCTCAGGGGAGACCGTCTGTTTCAAAGACGGGCCTTGGCCATGGGAAGAAAGGGCGAGGTCTTATATTTCTCAATAAATTCTTTGAGAATCTCTCTTGCCTTCTCAGATTGATTGTCCAGCCTGTAAAGTCGCGCCAGGCTATACATGGCGGTCTCCTTGAAAGGGTCCGCGGGACGGTCCAGAATAGCGTTTAGGTGCTGTATGGCGGTCTTATTGTCTCCTTTGGCCTCATAACAGGCAGCCAGGGCCAGATTGGTCAGCGAGTCAAAGTCCCCTTCCCCTGAGATCTTCTTTGAAAATTCCTTGTACAAGGCAATTGCCTCATCATACTTCTTGTCGGCGAATTTCAAATAGGCCACTTGCGGGAGCGCCAAACGGGCGGCCTTTGACAGACCGTAATCATCGATGACCTTATCGAATAGTTCATCGGATTTTTTCAGGCCTTCCGCGTCCGCACCGGGCCCCATATTTTTACTGAGGGTATCATAGGCAAAGTTATATGCGTTTTGTCCTTTTTTGTTGACAGAGCGCATATAAGTGTTGATCCCCAGGTAGACCACGACGATTACAGCTATCGCCAGACCCGCGTATTTAAACATCTTTGTGTGGGCAGTGTAATAATTGACCGCACGGCTGGAAAGTGTCAGGAATTCATCTGGCCCTTTGAGGAGTTCTTTTCTGCTTATCTTCTTTTTTGCCATTGTTTTGCTCTTTCGTCCTAATGGATTTGGGTCTGCAAAGCACCAAGGACCTGATAACAGATGGAAAAATTCCAGTCAACC
>JABMQV010000488.1 GCA_013203065.1 Desulfobacteraceae bacterium
GGTCAAAGAAGGATTTTGATAAGGGTTTTTTCCATTTTGTGGTCCCGGAGGGGGTCAAGTTGGTGAAGGAGGGGAATCAGTGAGCCATTACCCGTGAGAGGAGCCGGCCCACCCGAAATGATCTTTTCCTTTCAGCTGACGAGAGTTATTCAATGGACCATCTCATCCGTGAAGATAGGCTGCCCGCTGGTCATGATCAGTCCAGATCTCTTCCTTGAACTTCCCTATATCCTCCTGGTATTTCAGAATGCATCCCAGGGTCTCCATGGTCACTTCTTCGTCCAGAAAATGCCTCTGCATGGCCATGAGGGCCTGGGCCCAGTCCAAGGTCTCGGAGACCCCCGGTTTTTTTAAGAGATCCACAGTTCTGATCTTCTGCATAAAATTTGTCACCTGTTTGGCAAAGCGGGATTCTATGCCGGGAAGCCGCGACATGATGATACGGTATTCCTTTTCAAACGATGGGTACTCGATCCAGTGATAGAGGCAGCGCCTCTTGAGAGCGTCGTGGACATCCCGGGTACGATTGGAGGTGACAACCACCATGGGTTTCGTCTTTGCCTTGATGGTCCCTATTTCGGGGATCGTAATCTGAAAATCAGAGAGGACTTCCAGCAGGAAGGCCTCAAATTCCTCATCAGACCGATCGATTTCATCAATAAGGAGGACAGGGGCCTTGTCTTCAGATCGCAGTATTGCCTCAAGGAGGGGCCGTTTTATCAGGAATTTGGGGCTGTAAATAAGTTCTTCGATCGCTTCCTTTTCCTTTTGGCCCTGCTCCTCTAACCTTATGTGAAGGAGCTGCTTGGGATAGTTCCACTCATACAGAGAGGTTGAAGCATCCAACCCTTCATAACACTGAAGCCTTATGAGCGCCGTATCGAATAGGCGCGACAAGACAATGGCCACCTCCGTCTTGCCGACGCCAGGTTCACCTTCCAGGAAAATCGGTTTCTCCAGGCGGTGAGAGAGGAAAAGGACCGTTGCCAAGGCCCGATCCGCGATGTATTGCGTCTGAGCCAGCTCTTCAACCACCTGATCAATGCCTTCAAAATGAGAATCCAAGAGAGTCTCCTTTCTAAGCCTAGAAAAAGGTCTGGCATATCGTGCCCACACCCTGTTTGAAAATAACCCTACTTTATGGTATAAGCGAAGCCCTATCAAGATGATATTGGGAAATCACCATGAAATCTACCAAGAAAAAAGGGGGAAACTCCCCTGAGCTGAAAGATCGATTGTCTCAACTGGAACAAGAGCTGGCCCAAAGGGGCATCCACCTCCACTATGACCTCCTGGAAGCAGCAGGGCTTAAACTCAAGGACGGGATCTGTCAGATAAGGGGAGAATACCACCTGTTCGTTGACAGGCGGAAGTCAAGTGCTGACAAGATCGAGATCCTCCGGGACTACCTCAACCACCCTCTTCCCGATGATATCTCCGAAGTTGATGAACAGGTCTAAGAGCCAACCCCCCGGATGTCAATATCAGATCGGAAGAACAG
The DNA here is from genome assembly GCA_013203065.1 of Desulfobacteraceae bacterium. The sequence goes on from JABMQV010000488.1 coordinate 1,502, forward strand.
AATGACCTTCACCTTCAGGGTGCCTCAATCTTCGTGCTCTCCTACCGGCCTATTCGGGATCATAATCATCCTGATGGCGTATATCGTGTCTCATCCGGTCTCCCTATCCTATGGCGAAGATGATTTCCCCTGTACGGGCAACATCAAGGCCTCTGATGCCATTGTGGTTGCAGATCCCCACGGCCGGATTATCTACAAGAAAAATGAAACAAAAGGATGTATCCCTGCCTCCACGCTCAAGGTCTTGACTGCTCTTACGGCCCTCCATGCGCTTGGGCGGTCTTACAGGTTTCAAACAGAGTTCTATCTGGATCAAGACCGAAATCTAAAGGTAAAGGGGTATGGGGATCCCCTCTTGGTCTCGGAGGTCTGGGAAGATATTTCCCACGCCCTGGCAAAGAGGATACAGAATACGAATGATTTGATACTGGATGATACCTATTTTTCAAGAGATATAAGAATCCCCGGGCGGGGGCACTCAACAAACCCCTATGATGCACCCGTAGGGGCCCTTAGCGCCAACTTCAATACGATCTTTTTTGACCGTGATCCCTACGGCAGGATTGTGTCGGCCGAATCGCAGACCCCGTTGACCCCCCTGGCACGCATGAAGATCAAATCCCTAAAATCGAAACGGGGCCGCTATACATTCACCCATAATCAGGGGGAGGCCTCACGTTATGCGGGCGAGCTTCTCAGACATTTCTTGGAAGAGCGGGGGGTGGAAATCAAGGGAACTATCCGTCTTGGGGCGGTAAGGCCGAGAGACAGGCTCATCTACACCTACCGTTCCAGGTTCACCCTGGAAGAGGCCCTCAAAAAAATGTTGGAATTTTCAAATAACTTTCTTGCAAATCAGATTTTTATTGCCCTTGGGGCTCACGCGTTTGGCCCCCCGGGGACCCTCACTAAAGGCGTCAAAGTGATCACAAACTACGCTAGAGAAGAATTTCATTTAGGTGATATTAGGGTCGTAGAAGGCTCAGGGATTTCCAGAAAGAACCGCCTCTCGGCCCTGGATATGCTGACCATATTAAAGCGATTCCAGCCCTATGGCCATCTCCTCAAGCGGAAAGGCAAGATCATTTATAAGACAGGGTCACTAAAGAGGATAAGGACACGCGCCGGATATATAGACGGTGGGTCTGAGGGACTCTACTCCTTTGTTATCTTTCTTAACCGGCCGGCTGGGGATATCGGTTCTCTCGTGGAGTGTATCAGGAATTCTCTCCCCTGAAACGGGGTCCTTTGAACCCCTATTTCTTAAACAGCGCCTCCAGCGCCTTCTTTGCCTCCACCCTCCTGTCGCCTGGCCCGCCAGACGAACCCTTTAGGACATAGTATTCACAGGTATTTGCCCTTTGATTATCCGCAATCCGCTCGGCCATTACTTCCCGGCAATCATTGTAGGCATGGGGATCGTAAAATTTGCATTGAACGCAGCATCGGAGATCCCTGCCGCAATGGGTACAGGTGTCCCTTCTCATTACCTTGCCTTCAATGTTGAGCTTCTCTCCACAAAACGCACAGTTCATGGTTTATCTTCCTCCTTGGGTGATGCCGAAGTTTTGACAATTTACGTGCCAGCAGTTAGTATTTCCCTATGCAATCTCACAAGCCGGATTACACCCTCCTGGATCATACGGCAGATCTGGGCATGACAGTACGCGGCACCGATCTCAAAGACCTCTTTGAGGGAGCTGCCAGATCCATGTTGCGGGTCATGGTCAGGGATAGGCGTCCCGGCGATAGCACTGCCAAAAGGATCTCGGTCAGGGGGGAAGACCTGGCCGACCTTATGGTTCGTTGGTTGGGTGAAATACTCTATCTTCTCGAAGGGGAAGAGGAGGTGGTCGTCGATGTTCAGATCGATACCATTTCCAAATCCCGCCTTGATGCTACCCTGAGGGTGTGCCCTTTTGATCCTGACTTACATGAGATGCTCTGTGAAATCAAAGCAGTGACCTACCATCAGATTGAAGTCGCCAAAAAGGCTCATCGATGGGAGGCCAGGATCATCTTTGATTTGTAGCAATAACCCCATCCTCTCGTCATGATCCAAATCAGGAGGTGGTCACGTGGACATCAAATTAGAAAAACTAGATGAAAACCGGTGGCTCATTCCAAAGACCGGTCCTATGCGGGTGCCCGGGCTGATCTTCTCGGACACCTCGTTGATCAAGACAGTCCTGGGGGATCAGAGCCTCACCCAGGTGGCCAATGTGGCCGCCCTGCCGGGAATAGTGGGCCACTCCCTGGCCATGCCCGACATACACTGGGGCTACGGTTTTCCCATTGGTGGCGTGGCCGCCTTTGATCTTGACGAAGGGATTGTCTCTCCTGGCGGTGTCGGCTACGATATCAATTGCGGCTGCCGACTGATGACGACCTTGCTCCTTGCCCATGAGATCCGGCCTCGAATCAAAGAGTTGGTCTCCGCCCTGTTCAAGAACATCCCAAGCGGTGTTGGCTCCACAGGGGGTGTTCATCTATCCAAAAGAGAGGAAGCCGACGTCGCCGTTAAAGGGGCTGCCTGGGCAGTGAGAAAGGGCTTTGGTTCTGCCCAGGACCTCGAAAGAACGGAGGACAACGGGACGATGGAGGGGGCTGACCCCTCGGTGTTGAGCGACCGGGCCCTCAAGAGGGGCCGAAACCAGCTGGGTACCCTGGGTTCAGGGAATCACTTTGTGGAACTCCAGGTGGTTGATAAAATCTATGACCCGGACAAGGCCAGGGCCTATGATCTCTTCGAAGGCCAGCTCACCGTCATGATACACTCCGGTTCGAGGGGCTTTGGCCACCAAATATGCGATGACTTCCTGAAGGAGATGACCAAGTCTACTCAAGAAGGCAAGTATCCTTTTGCTGTGCCCGACAGACAACTGGCCTGCGCCCCGGTGAATTCAGACCAGGGTCGCCGATATTTTGCGGCCATGGCATGCGCGGCCAATTACGCTTGGGCCAACAGGCAGGTCATCATGCACCAGGTCCATGAGACCCTCGGGAGTGCCCTTTCAATCACCCCGGGGGAGTTGGGGATGAAGCTCCTTTACGACGTCTGTCATAACATCGCCAAAAAAGAACAATACACAATAGAGGGAAACCCGATGATGCTCTGTGTGCATCGAAAGGGAGCCACACGTTCCCTGCCCCCCGGGCATACCCTCCTGCCCGATTGCTATCGCAGTGTTGGCCAACCCGTCTTGATTCCAGGGGATATGGGCACCTATTCATACGTGCTTGCGGGGGCCGAAAAGGCGATGGTTCGGAGTTTTGGATCAAGTTGTCATGGCGCAGGCCGTGTCCTGAGCCGCACGCAGGCTACAAAAATGGCAAAAGGTCGAGCAATTCATCGCGAGTTGGAAGATAAAGGAATCTATGTGCAATCCAGGGGCAAAAGGACCCTCAAGGAAGAAATGCCAGAGGCCTATAAAGACGTATCACAGATCGTTGAGGTAGTCCATGGAGCTGGACTGGCCCTCAAGGTCGCCCGGCTCAGGCCCTTGGGTGTTATCAAGGGCTGAAAACATCTTCGGCATATATTTTGGGCAAAGCCCTATAAAGAGATATACTGTTCAAGAAAACGTTTTTGGGTCCCTGTTCGGTTATGAGGTTGATTTTCAGGAGCTTTTCAATCGCAAATCGGCAATGGTAAATCCTATATATCCTCTTCTATTAACAGTTCGTGCAATCCTGGTCAATCAAAAAACACCCGAAAAGATGGTTTGTGCGGACAAGGGTAATCTTTAGAGAAACAGGAGAATCTTGGAAAAAGATCCTAGAACAGCATCCGTCATCCTGGCCGCGGGACGGGGCAGCCGTATGAAAGGCTTTGGCGGCAATAAGACCCTGCTGCCCCTGGTCCCAAAGACCTCCTCTTTTGATGGAGATCACCCCATACTCCTGGAGATCCTCCAGGGCCTGCCTCCTGGCCCCAAGGCCGTGGTTGTCAATTACAAAAAGGAGGACGTGATTGAGGCCACCCGCGGTCTCGGCCTTACCTATTGTGAACAGTCAGAGCTCAACGGAACCGGGGGCGCCCTGCTCGCAGCGAGGGAGTTCCTGGAAAAGCAGGACTGCTCCAGTGTCCTTATCACCATGGGCGATGTCCCTTTTGTGGGGAAGGAAACAAACAGGGCACTTATAGCCAGACTCGAAGACAAGGGCGTGGTGGTACTTGGATTCCGTCCGGAGTCAAAAAAACAATATGGGGTATTGAAACTTGAAGGAGACCGGGTTCGCAAGATCATCGAATGGAGGTATTGGAGCGCATACACTGAAGCGGTAAAAGAGACCCTTGATATATGCAATTCAGGAATCTGTGCGGCAAGAAGAGATGAGGTGCTCCGTTACATCCCGGTACTCGCCTCGAGGCCACATAGCATCCAAAAAGAGATTGGCGGGAAACTGGTGGAAGTGGAGGAGTTTTTCCTCACAGATCTTATGGAATATATGGATGAGGGAGGGGTGGAGATCGGGTACGAAGTGGCAGAAGAGATTCAAGTAATGGGTATCGACGACCTGGATGCCCTTAAAAAGGCCCAGGATATTTTCAGGTCACGGGCGATGCCCCAGGGTCGGGACATTAGGGCCTAGTTGCCAGATAGCTTTTCAGCCAATTTTTCCAGATCTCCGGCTTGACCAAGGGAAATCAGGGTATCCCCCGATTCAATCCGGGTATGGGATGAGGGATTGAAGCTCATCTCACCGTCTTTCTTACGGATGGCCAATATGATAATATTCAGCTCCTGCCTGATACCCGAATCTACCAGGGTAACGCCATTCAGGCTTGACCGCTCCCCAACCAGCAACTCTTCCAACTTCAATTCAATATCCTTATCATGAACCGTCAGTTCCAGGAAATCCGTTACTGCCGGTTTGACAATGGTCTGAGCCATCTTGCGGCCCCCGATCACATAGGGCAGCACAACCCTGTCAGCCCCTCCTCTCAGGAGCTTTTTTTGAGTCTGTTCATCATCTGCCCGGGAAAGGATATAGAGGTCGGGCTTGAGGCCCCTTGCGGTCATTGTTATGAAAAGGTTATCCGCATCCGACTCCACAACAGCTACCAGCCCCTTTGCCCTCTCAATGCCCGCTGCTATCAAGACGTCTTCGGTGGTAGCGTCCCCAAGGATATAGGGTATACCTTCATGTTCCAGGGCTTCTCTTGAATCTGGATCTTGATCGATGGCGATCACCGGTATTTTGTTGGAGTTAAGCTCCTGTGCGATGATCCTGCCGATGCGGCCATACCCACACATAATGTAGTGGTCTTTTAGTGATCTTATCTTCAGTCCCAATTTTCTCCTCCCCAAGATAGCTCTCACCTGAAACTCAACCATGGCCTGGGCTACCATGCCAAGGGCATAGGCCAGGACACCCATCCCCACGAAGATCAAGATGATGGTAAAGACCCTGCCCGGTTCCGACACCTGCCGTATCTCTCCATACCCCACCGTCGTAATCGTAATAACGGTCATGTAAAGGGCATCCAGGAGGTGCCATTTCTCAATGACCATATACCCGATGGTGCCGATCAGCAGGACCCCTACCAACAGTATGACACCCCGCACGATCTTTATCGATCCACGAGATGAGAGGGTATCATCAATGCCTTTGTTTGCGGTCATTTCAAAGCCCAACGTTCCATTCTTGATCTATCGGCATACGAAAAGGACATTTACCTATTTTCCCAGGTATTCCTCCTGTGCCAGCTCTCCCAGCCTGAATTTTTGGACCTTGCCACTCCGGGTCATTGGAAAATCAGGGACAATCTTGAAATACCGCGGCTGTCTCTCTTCGCTCAGATGCTTTTTCACATGCGCGGCCACATCTTCGGTAGACAAGAGAGACCCTTCCTTCACCTTTACCCAGGCAGCCACCTCCTGCCCCTTTTCGGGATGGGGGAAACCAAAAACCTGAGCCTCCGATATCTCTGAAAGCCCATACAGGATCTCCTCCACTTCAACCGGATAGATCTCTATACCATCCCTGCCGATGACATCCTTTAGCCGACCCGTCATTTTGACATATCGATGATCATCCATTTCCCCAAGGTCCCCCGTGTGAAACCATCCCCCTCGGTCAATGGCCGCCGCCGTTGCAGCTGGCATCTTGTAATAACCCTTCATCAAGAATCCCTTTGTGCAAATCTCCCCCTGGCTCCCAAGTGGAAGATCATCACCGGTGTCCGGATCCACAATCTTGACCTGGCTGCACTCGAGTGGGGTCCCGATGGTCGACACGCGCAGCCCTATTGGGTCATTAGGTCTGGTCATCGTTATCCATGAACAGGTTTCGGTAATTCCATAGGCCACGGTGATGTCGGAGACCCCTATCTCCTCCACCAGTCTCCTCATCAATTCCATAGGACATGGAGAGCCACCGATAATTCCCTTTAGGACCCCCTTCCATCTCTTTTCGTCAAACTCGGGATGGTCCAACAGGGAGATGAGCATGCTGGGAGAGGCATACATGGCCGTACACGCTTCCGTATCTATCGCCTGTAGGATCTTGGCTGGATCAAAGCTCTGACAGGGCATGATCAGAGCAGCCCCTGTCAGAAGTCCTGCCAGTGAAATGCAGGTGTTCCCGAACATATGGAAGAGTGGAAAAAAGAGGCAAAGCCTGTCCTCATGGGTGATCCCCTGGCGCGCAGTTGAGAA
>JABMQV010000489.1 GCA_013203065.1 Desulfobacteraceae bacterium
GAATAGAATGCCTCTGCAGAATAGAGTTCGTCTTCGTTGGGCGCTGCGCCGTAATTGACATAGGCTTCGGTTATGATTCCAGGTTTAGCGCTCAGGTAAAGGGTCCGCCAGTCGGACTGAAAAATTATGCCTTTTTCTGCTAAATTTATCAGAAACCACCCTTGAATGGCAAGCCGCAATATCCCGTCTTCTTCTCACGACCTTCAGCTGTTTTCTCGTCTGTTTGCCCCCGGCCGGGCTTTCTTATCGCCTTGAGAGCATTCAGAATTTTATTGACTTATTAAATAATTTGAGCTATTTAGGATAAATAAACATAAGTAAAATGAACTAACCTAAAAATATTTTTTGAACCCTTTCAGGAGGATGAGAAGATGAAAAGGACAGGTATTTTTGTTTGCTTTCTCATATTAGCGTCTTTACTCACGGCCGTTGGATGCTCTTATCAGCAGGATTTTGTAAAGGGTGAGGCAATCCAGTCGAGAGCAAGATGGACAGCCGTGCTTCCCCTGGTGAACCTGACCTCTTATCCCAATGCCGGTAGGATCGTCGGGGATCTTCTGACCACGGAGTTATATGCTCTCACAGATTTCAAGATCATGGAACGGACGGAGATGCTGGCAAAACTCAAGGGGGAGGAAGGCGATCTGGACGAGGTGCTGGACCGGGCGGTAGCCTTGAAGGTAGGCAAAAAACTGGGTGTGGACACGATCATTTTCGGATCGGTCACGGAATACAGGTACAAGAGGGGGCTGGACGAAGACCCGGTCGTGGGAATCAATATCCGGATGTTGGATGTCAAGAGCGACAAGGTCCTTTGGGTTGGCAGCAATTCGGGAACCGGAGGGTGTTTCTGGTTTTGCGAAGACTCCCTGAACCGGCTCGCACAAAAGACCTGTCACGACATGGTGGGGGCTATGCTGAAGGAGATCCGGAAGCAAAGCGGTTAGTTAGTGCCTGAACGAAAACCCTGTTCAGGCACGATTTTAGATTTTAGATTTTAGATTTTGGATTAATGGAATTAATTCAAACTCACTAAAACCTCATGATTGATGTTGGGTTCGTTTTCATTTCGAGGTTTTCGTTCAGAGACTACATAATACCATTATGGGGAAATTATGATGATACGAACACCGACTCAAATGGAAGAGGATCAGATTAATTGGCTGAGGCTGCGAACTTTTGGTACTGTTGTTGACGATGTTGAATCACTCACCGGCACCTGGATAGTCAGACCCAAATTTCGGCTTGCAAAGACAGGGGGAAAAAGATGATGAAGGTAATAATTGGGATACTTATGGTGCTGTGTGTCTCTGTATCGTCCTCCTACGGTGAGACCATTACACTTGGGGCCGAAAATGACTGGGTCCCCTACGCAAGAGCGGATGGGACCGGTCTGGCAAACGAAATCATAGTAGCAGCCTTTAAGCGTGTGGGAATCGATGTGACGTTTAAGGTGCTGCCTTATAATCGGATCTTAAAACTGGTTGAATGGGGGGACCTGCTGGGCGGATTCAATGTTCCCTTGGATGAAGAAAGCAAAAAGAAATATGTTTTGGGCAACATGCCTCTTTATGATGCGGTATCGGCCTATTACCAAAATAAAGCAAAACCGTTGAAAGGGAAAAACAGGGATGAATTGGTGAATAAAGAAAGGGTTGGCGTTGTGCTTGGCTATGGCTATGGGGATCATTTTCTGGGGGCGGTTGAGAAGGGAAACATTATTAAAGAGGTTTCCAAATCGGAAAAGACCAACCTCAAGAAACTGTCTGTGGGGCGAATTGATGCGACGATCATTTATGATAAGACTGCCGCTGTCTTGCTTAAAGAATTGGGCCTTGAAGATAAGATAGCGATGGCATTTCAAAATGATACCATACCTATTTTTTTGGCCTTTTCAAAAAAGAATCCCAAGAGCCAACATTATGCCCATAAGCTGGATGAAGGGCTGGCCAAAATCAAACAGGATGGAACCTATCAGAAGATTATGGATTCATACTAATAGACGGGGTGGTGGGGCTTTTTGCATTGCCTGTCCCGTTGCCTGTTTGCCCTTGACACACGTGAGGGGTTTTCCATATTCTCATGTCAAATAAAATACGTTTTTATCACTCCCTGCACCCGCCCCGCGTGGCGGTGCGAGAACTGAAAGGAAAGCCATTATCATAGGAGGTGAATGCCAATGAAGATAAAGAAAGCTCTATTGTCTTGTTTCTTATGTTTATTTGTTTTCACGGGGCTGATTACCGCTCAGAGCGCCTTCAGCGCCAAGATAGAACAGAAGGTGACCATAATCCCTGCAAAGCCTCTTACGTATTCGGAACAGAAGCTGATTTCCTCTTTGGCGGTTAAGGTGCTGAAGCATATCGTAAAGGCCAGAGGCGATATACATGACAAGAATCCGAAGACTGCCAAGACGGAAATCAACCAGGCGCTGAAACTGATCGAGATCATCAGGGCCGGGCTTCCCACCACAAAGATAAAGGATTATATCTGGGTGGCAAAGAAACACCTTTCCTATGAGAACACCGACGAGGTTATGCCGGACCTGGTTCCTATCTATACGTCATTGGAAGCGGTGGAAGGTTTTATCCCCACTGAGGAAGTAAAGGAACACGTGGATAAGGCCCAAGAGGCACTGGGAGAGAAAGACAAGGAAAAGGCCAAGAAGGAACTGGCGCTTGCCGCTGCGGGTTTGGTGTTTGTAGAAATAGATTTGCCCCTGGGTTATACGGAACGGAAGGTGACCGAGGCCGCACATTTTCTTGCCAAGAATGAGGCGAAAAAGGCTGATGAGGCCCTCAAGGCTGCGGAAGAGGGTGTTCAGGTTATCTCTGTGGCCATCTATAACCCAGTGGTGCTTGCAGAGAAAAGCCTTTGGCAGGCGGCAGAGCAATATGCCATGGGTAAGTACAAGGCGGCCGTGGTCGCCCTGAACAGGGCCAAGGAATATCTCAAGAAGGCCGCCAAAAAGGCGGATGAAAAGACAAAAGAAGAGATCGATGAACTGAAAGGAAAGATCGATGATCTTGAGAAAAAATTAGATGATCTCGAAAAGAAGGCAGGAAAAGAGACAAAGGGCCTTAAGGAAGATATGAAGAATGCTTGGGAAAAGACAAAGGGACTTTTCCACAAGACGGTCGACAAATTCAAGTAACAATAGCATTGGCACAAAAGCGGTTGTTCAATGGGCAGGGGGCCGGAAAATCCGTCTCCTGCTCATTTTTTTGTGTTCCTGATCTGTAACGGTCTTGCCGGCAATTGGGGCCGGAGGGCGTGGCAAGGAATCGGTGCATCAACCATGGAATACTTCAAGAATCGATGGGAGGAAGAGGGGGGCTATAAGGAATTCCTTGTCATCGCTGTTCCCCTTATCCTGAGCACGGGCGCCTGGTCGATCCAGCACTTTGTGGACAGGATGTTTCTTTCCTGGTATTCGCCCGACACCACAGCGGCTGCCATGCCGGCGGGCATTCTCAACTTCTCGATCATGAGCATCTTTATCGGCACCGCGGCTTACACGAGCACCTTTGTCGCCCAGTACTATGGGGCCGGAAGATACCACAGAATCGGGCCGGCCCTGTGGCAGGGCATTTATGTGTCGGTTCTTGGCGGTCTGGTCCTGGTCTGCCTCATCCCCTTTGCACGCCCCATCTTCAGCCTGGTGGGTCACGAGCCGGTGGTGCAGGCCCATGAAGTGGTTTACTTCCAGATCCTTTGTCTTGGCGGGGCACCGGTAATTGCCGCTTCTGCCATGGCCGGGTTCTTCTCCGGCAGGGGGAAGGCTTGGCCCGTTATGTGGGTGAACATGTCTTCAACGGCCCTCAACCTCCTGATGGACTACGCACTGATATTCGGCAATTGGGGTTTCCCCGAGATGGGGATCAAAGGGGCAGGCATTGCCACGGTGCTATCAGGTCTCTTTTCATTCCTCATGTATATGGCACTGATATCTGCAAGGTCGCATAACAAGACATACAGGACCCTTTCGGGGTGGCGGTTGGAGAAGGGGCTCTTCTTTCGACTGGTGCGTTTCGGTTTTCCCGTGGGAGTTCAGTTTTTCCTGGATATGGCGGGGTTTACCATATTTATCCTTCTGGTTGGACGTCTGGGGACGACCAGTCTTGTGGCCACAAATATTGCATTTAGTATCAGCACGCTTGTTTTTATGCCAATGATAGGTTCGGGCATCGCCGTATCGGTGCTCGTGGGTCAGTATCTGGGGAAGGACAGGCCTCTGGTGGCACAAAGGAGTGTTTATTCAGCGTTCCATCTGACCTTTGTCTATATGGCCGGCATCGCCATCGCATACGTGTCAGTCCCGGATATCTTTGTGGCCCCCTTTGCGGCGCAGGCAGACCCCGCACGTTTTGCCGAGATCTACAGACTTACCGTGATTCTCTTGAGGTTTGTGGCGGTCTATTCCGTCTTTGACACCCTGAACATGGTCTTTGCCGCTGCCGTGAAAGGTGCCGGGGATACCCGTTATGTGATGGTCGTGGTTGCAATCATATCCCTGCTCGTGCTCATTATTCCAACCTACCTAACGGTCATTATCCTCGACTGGGGCCTGATGTTCGCCTGGGTTATTGCTTCGGCCTATGTGATCATACTCGGGTTTGTGTTCTATTTTCGTTTTCTCGGGGGAAAATGGAAGGACATGCGGGTGATCGAACGCCACTCCGGAACGTCCAGTTTATCGCCATGAACTTATTGAGAACTTACGGGTCATTTTGTCGTTTGAGGTTCGGATTTGGCTGTCCGAAGCGTAGGATCTCCGAGCAGGAGGCCTGAACATGACTTTTCGTTCGGGTATTTTAACCTCAATTGGTACTGGAAGGGTCTTGTGTTGGCCCTACGGTAACGAGGACAAACCCGTTGGGGACAATGATTTTCCGGGTGGCCTCTCTTATGTCTTCCAAGGTTACAGCCTCTATCCTCTCTATGAACCGGTGGAGATCGTCATAGCCCAGGCCGTAAAGTTCGTCGAGGGTCATCTGCGATGCCTGGTTCCCATTGGTCTGGAGGCCGATCCGGAGGTTCCCCAGGAGATAGCTTTTTGCTTTCTCGAGTTCGTCTTTGGTCAACCCTTCTCTTCTTACCTTGTCTAATTCCCTGAAAACAGCCTTTTTTGCGACGGGTAGTTTTGCGGGATCACAGGCCAGATAAGCACCAAATACGCCAGTATCCAGCCCCGGACGTCTGAAGGCCGCTATTGCATATGCCAGGCTTTCCTTGTCCCTGAGCCGGGAAAACAGTCTCCCTCCTTGTCCGGAAAGGGCCGTCTTGACCAGGGTCATTGGCGCGTTTTCCCTGTTCTTGAGATCCGCCCCCAGGTATCCGACTGCCAGATGGGTCTGGGCCGTGGGCCTTTCGGTGTGGGCCACCCGGGGTCCCTTCAAGGGGGGCTCGGGCGGGACGTAAGGCAGTTTGTGGGAAGAGGGTGCAAAGCCACCAAAAAGGGTCTTGACGTAAGGGATCAAGTCTTCCTCGCTCACATCACCCACAATGACCAGGACAAAATTGGAGGGTATGGCGATCATTTTATACCACTTTACCAATTCTGCTCGCTTCATGGACCGGATACTCTGCTCGGTTCCCGTGAGAGGATGTCCGTAAGGAGAGTTTTGGAAGAGGGTCTTGTAAAATAGATCAAAGAGCTGTGCCATGGGACGGTCCTTTTTTGCCTTGATAGCGGCCAGGATGTCCTGCCTCGCCTTTTCAATTTCGGGCTCCGGGAAGCTCGGGTGGAGTATCACATCGGCAAATAACTCGAGGCCGGGATAGATGTCTTTGCTCAAGAACTTCCCCGAAACTCCAAGCGTATTTCTGCCCGAAAATCCCCCAAGGGTCCCTGCCCGAGACTCAACCGTTGACGCGATCTGAGAGAGGGTTCTTTCGGTGGTTCCCCGGGTCAGCATCTTGGCCACAAAACTGGATATTCCCCATTCCGTGGGTCCTTCAAACCGGGTACCCCCAAGAAAGGCGCCGGTAAAAGATACCTCCGGTACCCGGGGGTTTTCTTTTATTATCAGTCTCATCCCGTTAGAAAGGGTGGTCATAGAGGCCTCTTTGACGCCTCTATGAGACGGGTCGTCTTTAGGGGGGGGCGTGGAAGCGGGTGTGGTAAAAAGCTCCACCACCTCTTGGGCCGAGATTTCTATATCTGAGGCAGCGGGGGCCATTATGCCTATCGAGAGGTTTTCCGGCGTGAGATATGTCCTTGCCACCCGCGAGATATCCTTGGGTGTAACCTGCTTGAGACGTTCCAGATAGTTATCAGCATTATACATGTCACCGGTCATGGTTTGAAAAAAGGCCAGTGTGCTGGCCTGGCCCGCCATGGTCTCCATATCAAAGACAAAATCCGCTTCGGCAATGGTCTTGGCCTTTTCCAATTCGGAAGCAGTAACAGGCTCCCGGCTGACTTGAGTGAGTACCTCAGCGATGGCCTTGAGGGCCTTA
>JABMQV010000490.1 GCA_013203065.1 Desulfobacteraceae bacterium
CCGGATAAGGTCGCGTTATCCAGGACAAGCCGCTTTCCGATCTCCCCGACAGAAAGCCCTTCCTCTCCCCAAAGGGATTCCAGGATCAAGTGCTGGACAGGGGTGAGGCCGTGGGGCAGGAGGTGCCTCTTGAAGTTGCCGTGGGCCTTCTGGTAGGCCTTTGCCAGCAAGAATATGATGCAATCGTTGTATTGGGCCATATCCAACTCCTTCGTATACGTAATAATATTGAAGTGTGAGCCTTACGTCAATGAAAAATGGTTCAGAATCGGGTTTTGCCTTCCAATATCTTCATTAAGGCGTAGCTATACTGTTTAAGAAAAACATTTAGGGGTAGCCATTCTGCAGCTCTAAGCGGCTGCGGGGGTGTTATCTGATTGATACTGGATGCTGGTCGAAGATCCCGACTTTAGCGGGGATGCTTGATCCTTTGGCCTTTCAGGCGCTTTTCAATCGACAATCGCCAATAGTCACTCTTCAATCCTATAGTAGACTTGATATTTTCTGAGCCAAAGGGTAATCATAGACACGCGGCGCTATTGTCTATCAAAACCCCTTCCCGGTTGGAGGTAGCCATGGACAGGTTCAGAGAATTCGATCAATACGATGGGCTCGGGTTGGCGGAACTGGTCAGGAAAAAGGAGGTTTCGCCGGAAGAACTCTGTGAGGAGTCCATTGCTAGAATCGAGGCGGTAAACCCCAAGCTGAACGCCGTTATTACACCCATGTACGACCTGGCCCGCCAGGCCGCTCGGAGGGCCTTGCCGGACGGTCCCTTCACGGGTGTGCCTTTCTTGTTGAAGGACCTGCTGGCTGCCTTTGCCGGAGTCCCTCTGACCATGGGGTCCAAGGCCTACAAAGATTATGTCCCGGCCGAAGATAGTGAAACGGTCAAACGGTTCAAGAAGGTAGGAGTCCTCATCCTGGGAAAGACCAACACACCCGAGTTTGGTCTCCTGGGGTATACCGAGCCCGAGTTGCACGGGCCGACCCGCAACCCGTGGAACGTCCATCACACCCCCGGCGGCTCCAGCGGCGGTTCCGCCGCGGCAGTGGCTAGTGGTATGGTTCCTCTGGCTTCGGGGGGTGACGGGGGCGGATCTATCCGCATCCCCTCTGCCTGCTGCGGTCTTTTCGGGCTAAAGACCACCCGGGGCCGCAACCCCACCGGACCGGAGGTTGGTGCTATCTGGCAGGGTGCGGTAATCGAGCATGTCCTTACCAGAACGGTGAGAGACAGTGCCGCGATGCTGGATGCCACACAGGGGCCGGATGTGGGTGCCCCCTACGTCATACCGCCGCCGGAACGACCATACTTGGAGGAGATAGGACAGAATCCGGGTCATCTAAAAATCGCCTTTACTACCCAATCCCCCCTTGACACCCCGGTTCACCCCGAGTGTGTAAAGGCGGTGACGGAAACCGTGGACCTATTGGAAGAGCTTGGGCACCAGGTGGAAGAGGCAGAACCCGATACGGACGGCCCCACCCTGGCCATGAGCTATCTCGCCATGTATTTTGGTGAAATGGCCGCTGATATAGAAGAGTTGGAGACTGTGCTGGGGAGGAAAGCGCAGCGGTCCGATGTGGAGCTCCTGACCTGGACGTTGGGCCTCATGGGTCGAACCTACTCTGCGGGCTATTTTGTAAAGGCCATGCGCGAGTGGGGAAAGGCCTCCAGGGCCATGGGCCGTTTCCACCTCGATTATGACCTCTACCTGACCCCCACGTTGGCCTACCCGCCCGTAAAGATCGGTGAATTGAAACCCAAACCGGCAGAAACCCTGGCCCTGAAGGTCATCAATGCCCTCCGGCTGGGCAGGCTGGTAAAATTTTCCGGCATGATGGACAAGTTGGCCATAGAAAGCCTCTCGAAGACGCCCTTTACGCAACTTCCAAACTTTACGGGCCAGCCTGCCATGTCGGTGCCGCTCCACTGGACCTCGGACGGGCTTCCCTGCGGCTCGCAATTCATCGGTCGGTTTGGCGATGAGGCCACGCTGTTCCGACTGGCAAAGCAACTGGAAGAAGCCCGGCCCTGGTTTGATAAACGGCCGCCGGTCAGGGCATAAAGGTCACGTTGCTGAAGTCCGAAACTTGATTCTCTCCTCTGTTTCTCTATAATGTTACATTGCGTAGGGGATGATTCACTGAATCCCACATCCCATATCACTCAAAGGAGCCTATTATGTCAGATGCACCTGTACTGTTTGAAACCAAAGACAACATTGCACAGATTACCTTCAATCGGCCCGACAACCGAAACAGCATGGACGACGAAATCATGCCGGCCTTTCGGGAGGTCGTTGGCCGGGTAAAGAAAAGTGGAGATCTTCGCTGTTTGATCATCACGGGAAGCGGCAACACCTTTTGCTCCGGTGCGGATTTCAAGAGCGGACTCGTTGACAACAAGGGCCGTCTTCCCCACCAGACACTCATGGATGCCTATGGGCCGTTTCTTGAGATTCAAGAACTGGAAATGCCCACCATCGCCGCCATGAACGGGCATGCAGTTGGCGGCGGGTTTGGCCTTTGTCTCATCTGCGATATCCGGATTGCCAACAAACAATCAAAGTATGGCGCCAACTTCTCCAGATTGGGTCTTCACACGGGAATGGCCGTATCTTATATGCTGCCCCAAATTATCGGGCTTCCAAGGGCCAATGAACTCCTCTATACCGGGCGTTTGATCAATGGCGAACAGGCCGCCAGCATCGGACTGGCAAACTATGCCCTGGAAGAGGATCAGGTGCTTGCAAAGGCCTGGGAACTGGCAGAGGAGATCGCGGCCGCTGCGCCCGTAGCCGTGCGGATGATCAAACATGCCATTCACCGCCATCTCCAGTGGAATCCACGAACAGCAGCAGAGATAGATGCCCTCTACCAATCGCGCACTTTTGAAATGGAAGATGCAAAGGAAGGGATCAGCGCCTTGCTTGAAAAACGAAGGCCTGTCTTTCAGGGGCGGTAATATGATTTACCGTCTCGAAAATTCTACAACTTATTGAAATTGTAG
>JABMQV010000491.1 GCA_013203065.1 Desulfobacteraceae bacterium
AAATCCACCATCTGGCTTGTCCTTTGGTCCGCCTACTGCGTTGCATCCACCAGCACATATCCACTAATACGCACTGGCGGATGCGCCTTGCATACAAACCAAAATACGGCGCAATCTGGTTCATTTATTTTTTGCCGAGACCCTTATCTTTCGAGCTTTTTCCCGGAGCATCCCCTTTGTCTTCAAAAAAATCTTGACAGTCTGACGCGATGGCACTATATTCCATAAAAAGAATTCAGGAGCTGATATGAAAAAATTCACCGAAGTCATGAAAGCATTGTCCGACCCCAACAGGGTCAAGATTTTGAAAATACTGCAGCACCGATCCATGTGCGTGTGCGAACTTCGGGAAGCCCTTCAGGTGTCCCAACCCACCGTTAGCAAGCACCTCAAAACATTGGAAAGGGCTGGACTGGTTAATAGTAAAAAGGACGGCTTGTGGGTTGATTACTTTCTCGCTGACGGCAGCGAAAGTCCCTACGCGGGCCCCCTTCTGGGGAACCTTCGCCACTGGATGGAAAACGATGCTGAAATTTCCCATCTGGTTAATCGGCTTCCGTTTATCAACAGAGAAGAGGTCGGCAAACGATAAAGGATTTTTTGCAAATTCTATATTACCAGATTGTTATTTATGAATTAAAGGCCGGATCAAATCGGTGCGGAAAATCCTATGGAAACAAAATTCAGTTGGATTTGGCCATTTGTTGAAACTTGGTAAATAGTCGCATTACCCGATCGGGGAGGTTTGGTAGTTTTATGATCGCCCGAAATCTCGGCAGAATGCGGTCGATATCTGGCTGTGAATTGACATCAGCGGCAAAGGGTGTTTTCCCCAATTCGGAGAAGAGTTCTTCAAGGTTAGCCTTTCCGTCGAGGAGAACTTCCATATAATTGGAGTTTTCCAGATTCTTCACCAAGGGGGTATCAGCCAGCATTGTACGCAGCATCCGACTCATGGAATTATTCCCTGTTTTTCGGCGTTGACCGCGCTTAAGCTTGCGGAAAAACTGTTCCAGGATGTTGTTTGTGCGCTGGGGGTAGATGGTGACTTTGCCGGTAGGAGTGTCCACTTCGATGGGATCCGCAAAGAGTTTCTCACCATACTTGTCGATCTTCTCAGCCATTTTACGACTGAGAGGATCAGAGGAAAGTTTGGGATCCTCATCGAGCTGGCGGCGAAACAACTTTACACCCTGTTGGATGGTGGAAATGGTTTCGTGCGTACCATCATCGTTGAGGCCGCTGCCACCACCATGCGGGGCGATACGCATAGCCTTGCGGAGGCGATCAAATATTTCCGAGCGCCAACGTAACTCCTTTACCGCGGAATGAAGTACTCTATCTTTAGCAATCTCTGATACGACTCGTTCCAGTTTCAAGAGGGGTTTCTTCTCAGTTCGATTATCACTGAGGTGTTGTTTCAGGAATTCCGGCAAACACTTGTCAATATCCAGGAGCCTTTCAGCGAAGTGAAGCAGCGGACGGTCGAAGGGAAAGCCATAGCCATCTCCACTATGCTTGCCTTGCAGAGCCCACAAGGCCAGTGAATAGGAGAAAGCGAAGTGAAAGTGACAAATGAAGTCGGGAGTATTGGGAAAGACCTCGGCTACAGCTTTACAAAGGCCTGTGCCCATGTCGTGGACGCAGGCTCTCGGAGTTCCATAGGCTCCCTGGAGTTCTCGGAGAAAGGGGGAAATGTGGGCGGAACTCTCGCTCGGAACCTTCACATTGGCCAAAACAATTTTACTCAGGCCATCGAGTCCCGTCATCAATGCAGGGGCATCACCCTCATGTGTGGCATCGAGGTGGAGGACATAGCCACCGGCCCGTGTCATCCGCCAGCGAATCCGTGGTGTTGCCTGGCGATGAGCCATGGCGAGAAAGGATATGAACTTTCGGCCCAGATAATTTACCTCCGAGGCGCAAAGTCGCACATTTCGGGTAACCAGTTCGGTGCGAACTTCCTCTGTACTGCGGTGCCGCAAAAAGAGTGCCCGCCCGACGAAAACCATGACATCGTAGGCAACATTGCAGCGAGATGGAACGATCCGGGACAGGGTGTCGGAATCGAAAACTCGTGAGCAGGCCGGGCATTGAAGCAACGTCTCGTGGGCGAAAAATGGACCAGTCAGGCTCAGCACTGACTTTCGCCGGGTTTTCTGAACAACAAGAGGAACACCGCAGAGACAAGTTTTCCTTTGCGGAGCAAAGCGAATTACCGGCGGTTGTGGAAACAGGGCAGACGGCAAGGTCTCATGTGAGAGTCGCTCCAGGCAGCAGCTCAATGCCTGCAAGGCATGTGCTCCGCAGTTTACGTCGTTTTTTTTAACCCGTATAGATCGAATCTTTCGATCTGCACCGCGTCGACAGTGACGTTCCGGGTGGTTGAAAGCGTTTTGGCCAGTTTCTTGAAACTGGCTTGGGGGTTGCGGATAAACGCTACCAAGGCCAGCACAGCAGTCTCGGCGGGAAGTGGCGCCGGGGGCAGGTCTTTCAGGGCCATGGTCCGGCACTGGACGGCTGCGGCATGAGGATCGGCGGCAAGGTAGACATAAGATCGCCCTGCCTTCTTCCGCTGAAGCTTTCCCCGACGGTACAGCTGGACCAAGATCGTGTGGCAGCGACAGCGGAGTTTTTCGCCTAGCATTTCCGCCGTCATGCCGGCGGGACTGCAAGAGGTTAGATCGAAAAGGGTGTTGGTAAGGCTGCTGGCCCGGGAAAATCCGATGTCGCGGTAGAACCACAGGCCGTCGCGGCTGAATCGAGGGGTCGTCCTGAGAGTGTACCACTTCCCGTTGTGAGTGAAACTGCTGTAGTACCCGGTCTTGCTCAAAAAACGACGGACGGAATGGAGTATTCCATTTCGACGGCAAGCGGTTCGATCATCCAGCAGGGCTGTTTTGTGAATAGGGAGACAAGGTGCTGGCGTGGTTGAGTCTCGACAAGCATATTGGCCTCCTGATAAAGTAATGCAATATGTCCCGTAAGTTTTGCTTTTATGCATTACATTATCAGGATAAATCTCATTTGGCAATGCTTTATTTTAGAGAGTCAAATGGAGGGTGCACCCGCTATTTATCTTAAATTCAACATGTTATCCCATAAACGGACGTCTAAGAAAGGCACGTGCTATTTTGGGGTACCCTTGTAAATTTTGAGAAAGTATGGCATGGATGAAAATATAACCAGCTGATATTCGTTGATATTTAGAAAGCCAACTGACATTTGTGATCATAGGGTATTTCCTATAAGAATCCAAAACCTCAAACTTTAAACTTCAAACTTTAAACCTTGCTAAAGGAGGTGATAACGAAGATCAGGCCGTAACAAATTTGTCAATAAATCAGAGTCTTGGGTGAAGAGAAGGAGGAGAAAGATGAAAAAGCGGTTCCGAGTAATATTTTTATGTGTATTGGCGGTCGTATTATTTGCTTTTCCACTGAATGCCATGGCTGAAAAACCGATTAATATCGGTGTGCTTGTCCCCCTCTCAGGTATTGTGGCGCAGGGCGGTGTAGAAATGAAAATGGGCATCCAGATGGCTGCCGATGAAAAAAAGACCATCCTGGGACGTCCCATTAATCTCATCGTTGAAGATACCCGTGTGAAACCCCCCATTGCGGTGAGCAAGGCGGAAAAGCTGGTGTATAAGGATGGCTGCAAGGCCCTCATCGGCGTGTTTTCAAGCGGCGTGGGTCTGGCGCTGGCCAAGAACATCGACAAGCTCAATGTACCGTTTCTGACCACCCACGTCATGACCACCAAATTTTATGGACTCAATCCCCTGGTATTCCGTTCCGGACAACTGGCCAACGATCAGACCGCCGTGGGAAATGTCAAAGGCATTCTGGCCACCCCGGATCTGAAAAATAGAACGTATTATGTGCTGGTCCATGATTATGCCTGGGGTCACGATGCTGCCCAACGGTTTATTAAGCTGGCCAAGGAAAACGGCATCAAGATCTACAATGAGAAATTTGATCGGGCTCCCATCAAAACCAAGGACTGGTCCTCTTATATCAGTAAGATCAAGGCCTCCGGCGCGGACGGTATCTATAT
>JABMQV010000492.1 GCA_013203065.1 Desulfobacteraceae bacterium
ATCCCCACGGTGGACGACTACAGGGAGGTGGAAGGACTCGAGATCAGACCGCCGGATGTGTGGAGATATTTTGTCAGGGTGAAACCGGATGTTCTTTCTCCCTTCGCCGAAAAAAACGGGCTGGAAAAAACGGACCCAAGAAAGGTGGAAGATGAATTTATTTGGCAGAATACCATCCGGCTCAATCGTGCTTTTTACGACACCCAGGGAGACAAAAAGGCATTTGTTCTTTCTCAGGGCCGCAATATGATGATTCTGAAGATTGTGGGATATGCCGAAAAAGTGGCGCAATACTATAGGCTGGAGGACATGAGGGCGCACATATGGATAGCGCACCAAAGATACCCGACAAAGGGACGAGTATGGCACCCTGGCGGAGCACACCCATTCATGGGGTTAGATGAAGCACTTGTCCATAATGGAGACTTTGCCAACTACTATTCTGTCGCTGAATACCTGAGACAAAGGAGCATTTATCCCCAATTTCAAACAGACACCGAAGTTGGTGTATTGATGTTTGACCTTCTGAATCGAGTTTATGGCTATCCTCTGGAGTATATCATCGAAACCCTCGCTCCCACATCCGAGAACGATCTTGATCAGCTTTCACCTGACAGGCAAAAGATCTATCCCCTGCTCCAGTCTATGCACATCCATGGTTCCCCTGATGGCCCATGGTTTTTTATTATTGCCCGCAATGATTTCTACCAAAAACAGTTCCAATTGATAGGAATAACAGATACCGCAATGCTACGCCCGCAGGTCTTCGCCTTTCACGACGGTGAGGTCCAGGTGGGTCTCGTATGCTCCGAAAAACAGGCCATAGACGCCACACTGGCAAGCCTTGCGGAGGAAGATCATCGTATATGCAATGTAGCCGATAAATACTGGAACGCCAGGGGTGGGAGCTACACGGACGGAGGGACGTTTATCTTCACAATTCGTGACGACCATGAAAATCCGGGACAAAAACGATTGGTATGCACCAATAAGTTCGGCGAGGAGGTCGAGATACCCAAGAATCAGCAGGCTTGTGACATGAGCCGCAGCATAGACAGACCTGAAGCCCCGGATGCACTCGAAGGGACTATCACTGAGCGCCTTGGCCGACGTGATTCAAAAGGCCTCTTCTCATTTCTAAAAAAGCAGATTCCAACAATTGATTTTAATACGCTTAGGTGGTGCTGCAGGCGGATCTTTGAAGAGGCGGGAAAAGATGACGGACAAAGAGAAGCCGCCATTGATGCCCTCACCCTTCTTAACGACCTCAGGTATCCAACCGGTAAGTTGAAGAGAAGCTCTATACTACGTATCATAAGAGAATCATTGGATGAAATATTCCAGGCTGTTGCTCCCATCGGTTCAGATAGTGAAAGCACCTTTCGTTTGATCACCCGGGATACCGGAAAAATGCTTATTGCACCCGGGCCAAAACAGACCACGCTTGTTTTGAACGCCCATGGCTTTCCACCCGAAGGACAGGATTGTGATGCCCGGCTGATCTGCGAGGCATATTCCATGGGGTGGAAGAGATTTATCTGCTATGGATATAGGGGACAGCGTTTCCTGGGGTGCGGGCTTGGCCCTAAGACTGATGATGTGCGGATAGATGTGTACGGCAGTTCGGGCGATTACCTGTCCTCAGGCATAGACGGCATGACGATCATGGTTCACGGAAACGCCCAGGATCAGCTCGGCCAAATCTTAAAAACCGGAAAACTGGTCATCTACGGTGATGTCGGGCAGACATTCATGTACGGCGCAAAGGGAGGAGAAGTCTATGTCATGGGTAATGCCGCCGGTCGTCCCTTCATCAACGCGGTAGGACGGCCAAGGGTGGTGATAAACGGTACCGCTCTGGATTATTTGGCAGAATCTTTTATGGCTGGGGATGCCATGCGTGGAGGCGGATTTGTTATACTGAATGGAATTGAATTCGACAGCGAAGGCACTGTCCGACCCCAAACCACCCCGTATCCGGGTTCGAACCTCTTCTCACTCGCCTCCGGAGGGGCCATATATGTGCGCGATCCCCATAAGACTCTTGTGGATGAGCAATTGAATGGGGGAGGCTTTTCCGGGTTAACCCGAGAAGATTGGCGACTTATACTTCCCTATCTTACGGAGAACGAACACCTTTTTGACATATCCGTCGAGCATGATCTCCTTATAGTGGACGGGATCAAGAAGAGCCCTGAAGAGGTTTACCGGAAAATCATCCCGGTAAAGGTGAGAGAACTTGCCAAGGCCTCTGTAGTTGAGTAATAATCCTGGCCCTGAGGACCAGGCTTTGGTTATTCCCAGAGGGGATTTGCTTTGCTGGAAGTTCATTGAATTATTGAAATTACAAATACCAAATCACAAATATCAAATAATTTCCAATGACCGAAATGGAGAAATTACAAATATCAAATTACAAATTACAAACAAATCACAATGACCGAAATTCAAAATAACAAACTTTGGAATTTCCTTGAGATTTGGTGCTTGTTTGTTTTTTGGTACTTGTAGTTTGGTGCTTGTTTGTTTTTTGGTACTTGTAGTTTGGTGCTTGTTTGTTTTTTGGTGCTTGTAGTTTG
>JABMQV010000493.1 GCA_013203065.1 Desulfobacteraceae bacterium
GTCTTCTCCGACGATGACAAGACAGAAATCTCTTTGGACGAAATAAGGCAATGCATACCGGAGACGTGTACCTATTGTATCGATATGACCGCTGAATTCTCTGATATATCCGTGGGTGTACTGGAGGGTCGTCCTGACACAAACACCCTCATTGTTAGAACCGAGAGGGGCAAGAATATTGTAGAGCAAGCCCAGGAAGAAGGATATCTGGTTGTTGGTGAGATTCCGGAGGAGAACCTTGAGCATCTGATGTTGGCCGCGGGGAACAAAAAGAAGAGGGCCTTGATAAAGGCAAAACAGGACGATCTCTTAAACACAAAGGCTGAAGACAAGCGGGCCTATCTCAGGGTTAACACCGCAACCGTGGAAAAGATTATTGCGTAACAGGGAGGGTGAGATGTCCTATCTGACAGATGACAAGGATGGCGTTCAAAAGTTGTTGTTGGGGAATGAGGCAATTGCCCGCGGGGCATTAGAGGCCGGCGTAAAGGTTGCCTCCGGTTACCCGGGCACCCCTTCCTCCGAGATTATGGAGAGTCTTTCCAAAGTCGCTCACGAGAGAAACATCTATGTCGAGTGGTCAATCAACGAAAAGCTGGCCATGGAGGTAGCCGCAGCAGGGTCTCTTGCGAGACTTAGATCCATGTGTGTTATGAAACAAAATGGGGTAAATGTGGGTTCCGACTTCCTGTTGCACCTCGCCTTGACCGGCACCCGGGCCGGCATGGTGATCGTCCCCTGTGAGGACCCGGGGGCCCATTCCAGCATCAACGAGGGTGACGCGCGAATGTTTGCCGGCATGTTTGAGATCCCACTTCTGGAGCCGGGGGACTTTCAAGAACTCAAGGATATGGTCAAATGGGCCTTTGATCTCTCCGAGGAAATCAGAAACGTGGTCATGGTCCGCAGCGTAACCCGTCTGTCACACGCCAGCGGTAATGTGAGGTTTGGCAAATTGCCGGAAATGGATGCAGCTGCAGACGCGGGGTTTCAATGTGATGGCTTCATTCTTGACCCTGATAAGGGTGCGGTGATTTCAATGCCCGTAAAACATTTTCATGGCCGGTTACAGGAAAAGCTGAAAAGGGTCAGGGAGATATTTGAAGCTTCCCCGTTTAACACCTACACCGGACCTGAAAATCCTGAGCTTTTGATGATCACCAGCAGTGCCTGCAACCTTTATTGCAAAGAGGCCATTGCCCTGCTGGGTGCGCAAGACAGGGTGGGTCTATTGAAACTGGGCACAACCTGGCCCCTGCCCCCCAACCTGATCAAGAATAATCTATCCAGGACAGACAAGATATTCATCGTAGAAGAGGTGCTCCCCATCATGGAGGGGAATATCAAGATCCTTGCGGCAGAGATGGCGTCTGAGATCGGGGTGAAGACCTTTTATGGCAAGAATGCGGGAAATCTCCCTGCCTTTGATGAGCTTAACCCTGACCTTGTAACAGATGCCCTCAAGACACTCCTCGGCATTGAATATGAGGGTATGCCGGAGACCTACGAGCAGAAGGCTCAAGCGGTCGCCCTCACCGGCGCTCCAAATCGCGAGTTAACCTTCTGCCCGGGTTGCCCCCACAGGGCATCCTTCTGGTCCATCCATCACGCACTAAAACTGGACAATCGAAAAGGTTTTGTCTGCGGGGATATCGGCTGTTATGGATTGGGGGTATTACCCACCGGTTTTAGTACCATAAAGACATTGCACGCGATGGGTTCCGGGATCGGTGTTGCCAGCGGCTTCGGGAAACTCGGACAATTCGGTATGGATCAGGCCGTGGTAGCTGTCTGCGGGGATTCCACCTTTTTCCATGCCGGAATCAATGGCCTTCTGAATGCCGTGCACCATAACTCGGATGTCACCTTTATCGTATTGGATAATGGCGGCACCGCAATGACGGGGTTTCAGCCCCATCCCGGTCTCACCGTAAACGCCATGGGGGATGAGGTACCCAGCCTGGACATTGCCGCCATCTGCGGTTCCCTTGGCATAAGGGTTGAGATTGGTGATCCCTTTGATCTGGAGGGGACCCAAGAAACACTGACTGATTTGGTACAGGACAAGAGCGGGGTCAAAGTCCTTATACTTCGAAAAAACTGTGCGTTGAGTCCGGAACGGAAAAGCAAGAAAGATTTCGAAATGCAGATCGATGAAGGGATCTGTCTGGGTGAAAATTGTGGATGCAACCGGTTGTGCACGCGGATATTCCGCTGCCCCGGACTTGTCTGGGACCAGGACAAAAAAACTTCAAGGATTGACATAGCCATCTGCGCCGGCTGCGGGGTTTGTGCCGACATCTGTCCCGCAGAGGCTATCCAAAGAAAGGAGGCGGCTTAGATATGGGGAACCCACCACTTCCAAAAGACCCGTACAATATCATCATTACCGGCGTAGGGGGTCAGGGGAACGTCCTCTTATCAAAACTATTGGGGAATATGCTCACCCGTCGCGGGTACCTTATTACCATCGGTGAAACCTTTGGGGCCACCCAGCGAGGGGGGTCTGTGATGAGCCACCTCAGGGTCTCGACAATATCGAGTTGGAGTCCGCTAATACCCAAGGGGATGGCCCACATGGTAATCGCCCTGGAACCTACGGAGGGGATCAGGGTACTGGCAACCTATGGAAATCCGCAGGTCAAGATATTGAGTAATTCCCGCGCAATCCATCCCGTAGGTGTCATTGCTGGTGAACTGCAATACCCTCCCTTCGAAGAGATCCGGAAGTCAGCCAACGAATTGGCGTCGGATGCCTGGTTCATCCATGCCACCGATGAGGCCTTAAGGCTTGATAATCCCGTCCTGGGAAATACCATCATGCTTGGCGCATTTGCCGGTTTGAATGTGCTCCCGCTGGAGAAAGAAGATCTTAGAGCGGTGATCCTGGAGATGATGCCGGAGGATAAATTGGAGATGAATCTAAAGGCCTATCAATTGGGAGTTGACCTGTTAAACCGGGCGGTATCGGGTACGGCCTGATGCAGGCCTCGGGCCGCAACCAAATTCCAGTAATCGGTAATCAGTATCTTGAAACTTGAAACTTGAAAACTGTCAGGCAAACAGGTAGCTGGCCATCTTCTTGAGCATAACCGGCCCCTGCACCTCGGTCTCCAACAAGGGAACGATGGACCTGACCCCATCCCCGAAAGACTCCCAGACCTTCTCCATGTGCTCTACCTGCATCTTAACACGATTGCGGACAAACTCCGGCGCATCGTCCTTTACCGTCTCCTTCTGGATCAGCCCGTTGACGACCACCCCCCCCACGGGTATCCCGAAATCGTGAAACCATTGAATGAATCGGTTAATGACGGCAATGGGAAGGGCTTCCGGCAGGGTCACAAAAAAGAAGGCGGTGAGCTTCGGTTCGGTCAACAGCACGCTGGCGTCGGCCATGCGATCCTTGAACTGGAGCAGGTATTCCATCAGGGGGTCCTTCTCCTCTTTTTTCCGGCTGTAAGAGAGTTTTTTCCGCAACGCACCGGCCTCCCCCCGGCTCTGGATCATCTTCTCGACCCACAGGGAGTAGACCTTTGACATCCCCAGGAGCCTTCGGGCATTGGCCGTGGGTGCGGTGTCAAAGACGAAGACATCATATTCGTCTTTAAATATCAAATCCAGCATGTTTTCGAACATGGCGGATTCTTCGAACGCCGGGTTCATGGTGGCAGATTCCACGAATTCTTCGGCCTTCACCGCGATGTCCGCAAACTTCAAAAACCAGCTGATCTTTTCCCGAATCTCCCCCTTGGAGCGCTCGATGGTCTCCTTGGTGTCGATCTCCAGGGCATAGCAACCGTCCCCGTCTTCCACCAGCGTCGGCTTGCCGAATACGTTCTGCCCCAGAAGGTTGGTGAGGCTGTGCACAGGGTTGGTGGAGGCCAGAAGCGTCTTCTTCCCCTGTTGCGCAAACCACAGGGCCGCAGCTCCGGCCATGATGGTCTTTCCCACCCCTCCCTTTCCGCCAAAAAAGACGTACTTGAGCTCCGGGTGCGCTTCTACAAACTGCGTCATGTTCTGCGTGATCGTGCCCATTTCTTACCTCCCCGGACCAAACATGGCCTCGGCCATCTTTTCGATCATCGGTAATCCAGTGATGTCCCGCTCCATTTCCGGAACTTGGGCCAGAATCTCATCGCCAAAAGTCTGATTGATGACATCCATATATTTGTCCTGCATCTCCATGCGGTGGCGCAGATAGGCAGGAATCTCCTGTTCCCTGAGTTCGGCGGGAATGACGCGGTTGACAATATACCCGCTCAGGGGAACGTCGAACTTGGCAAAGAGTTCGGCCGCCTGCTGCGTGTCCTTGATGATCATCTCTTCAGCCACCAGGACAAAAAAGAAGGCGGTCTTGTCCTTGTCGGTAAGGATGCTGGAGGACTTGTTGATCCGGTCCTTGATGTACAGGAGTTCATTGAGGATCTCGTCCTCCTTTACTTCTTTCTCCCGCTTCGCAATGGCCACCACCTGGTCGTATTCCCCCATCTCCCCTCGAAGTTTGGCGATTTTGTCGATCCAGCTGTCGTAGACCGAGGCCATACTCAGATAGTAGAGGGCGTGTCCCAGGGGAACCAGATCGTAGATGTAATAATCATAACCCCCTGTGACCACGATATCGACCACCTCGTCGAATATGGCGCTTTCCTCCATGGCCGGCTCGGCGGCAGCGGCCTGGATGTAGCTCTCGATCTCATCCGGTATCTTTTTGAGGCCATACATGTCGAAGATCTTCTGACGGATCTCCTGCTGGTATTCCTTGATCCTTTGATCAGCGTCTATCTCCTGGGCGTAGAGGTTTGGCATGATCTCCACGGGCCCCTTGCCAAAGATATCGCGCTCGAAGATATCGCTCAGGGAAGCCTGGGGGTCTACCGAGAAGACCAGCACACGATGTCCTTGCTTGGCCAGATGATAGGCAGCGGCAGCGGAGAAGGTGGTCTTGCCAAGACCGCCCTTTCCGCCAAACATGATGTACCTCCGGTCGGGGTACTGTGTAAAGATATTTGTGATTGAGATGGCGCACCTCCTTTTGAAACGTAATGAAAAAGATTATCTTTATCAGCTATTTGCCTTACCCTTGCGGGTATACGTCTCTTATGCAAGCGCGTCCGTGAGGTCCCTTTCCCGAAGCATCCTGCGCTTCCAGGTCGATATGTTAGGAACCACATAGGGTAGAATTCGCAGGGAGTAGTAGGGAGGAAGGATCGGCACTCCCAGAAGATCACCCATGGTAATCAGGATGAAGAGATGCTCCATGCTCCCCCGGGTCTTGAGGGCAAGTCGGGCGGTGTCATGGGCGGCCATACCGTAAATGAACTCCTTGGCGACACCCCCTATTTTTTTCAAAAACCCTTCTTTTTCTTCTTCGGTCATGGTCAATCTCCTTTTTTAAGATGTTTGCGCACAACCTCAAACGTTCAATCCGGATTGAACTTATGGGCTTCGCCCCAATTGGCCTCCGGCCCGTAGGGCCTACACCCCGGAGGGAATGTTGGAATGATGGAACACTGGAATAATGGGTTTTGGGAAATTGACGGAATGGTTTATTGGGAAAAGCAAGTTGACAAGGCATGAGAGAAACGAGAAATTCCCATCCAATCCATTCGCTAGAAAACGAATTTAGATCATTCCACTATTCCACCATTCCATTATTCCATGTTTGAGGCAA
>JABMQV010000494.1 GCA_013203065.1 Desulfobacteraceae bacterium
CCCCTCCGGGGAAGTTTTCACGTTAATCCGCGATGAGCCCATAATGCTCAGCCCGGTGTCTATGCCATTGAGGGATGGTTTATTAAATGGTTGAAACGGTGATTCAAGGTCGACATTAGTCTTGATCATTGTAGGTTATCCGATGCCGGCTGTTCTATTTCAACACCAGTAGGCTAGGTGCGACTGAAGTCGCACCTACATTGGCCCAAACGATGATCAAGGCCGGAATTTAGGAATTGAAATCTGAATAATTTCCTTATCTTAGTCCCTCAATCCTGCAATCCCTCAATTTAGCGCCATACAGGTAATTTGATGAGAATTGTGTCCAAAAAATAAAGCCATTTTTATATCAAATAGCGAGGTCTGTATTAACTATAGGGGTCCTCATATGACTTGATACTAAAAGATTGACAATCTGTACCAAAAATGATAACATCCCTGTTGTGAGTCGAAAGGACATCGACAGCATAAATTTGGGAGGTTATCATGGCATTTCAGGGCAAAGAGTTCACTCCCGGGATGAAACAAATTGATCGTGAATTTGAAGCAGCACTTCGATGAAGAAAAGAAAACTGGGAAAACGGTCTCAACAAAAAACGCAACAGGAAGAGTTGCTTATGGGCTAGGGATTGGAGAAGCTACAGTCAAAAGGGTAATGGCAACTCATAAACAAGAGAAAGTAGTTGTAGTTGAAGAAAAAGAAAGAGGGAAGCCACCTTATCGATTGTCGCTTAATTTACAGCCTGTTATTAGAGAATTCATTCGGAAAAAGAACCTCAAAGGACAAATAATAGGCGCTGAACAGATTCGAGAATATCTTTTAGAAAAGCATTCTGTTGAAATTCCGATGTCAACTTTTCTAAGATCTTTGAATCGATTAGGATTTACATATGGAGTTGGCAAACGTCGCACAGCCCTGAAAGAGCAAGACTATGTGGTCCTTGCAAGAAGGCGATATTTAAGGAGAAAGATAGGGAACAGAAACAATGATGGTTCCCTGAAAAGGCCCGAAGTCTATTTAGATGAGACTTATATAAACAAAAATCATTCAGGTCAATTTACATGGTATCTTGAAGAAGATGGCCCCTGGGTAAACAAACCATCCGGAAAAGGCCCGCGGGTTATTGTGGTACATGCTATTACCGTCAATGGGTGGGTAGATAATGCTCAGTTGGTTTTTGACGCCAATAGACGTACAGGGGATTATCATGGTCAAATGAACTGGGACAATTTTTCGAAATGGTTTGAGACCCAACTATTACCAAACATTCCAGAGAATTCTCTAATAATATTGGATAATGCCAGGTATCATAATGTTTTTGTAGAAAATGCTTTTCCTGTTTCAACAACTCGAAAGGAGGTTCTTTGTGATTGGCTGGAGAGAAATGGCATCCCGTGGACTACGGACATGTTGAAGCCGGAACTTTATGAATTATGTAAAAGACTTGCCCCCATACCGGAATACAAGCTCAACCAAATAGCGAAAACTGCCGGGCATTCTATTCTGCGAACTCCGCAATATCACCCTGAACTTCAGCCAATTGAAACGTGTTGGGGTGTTGTAAAAAATTACATGGCAACCCATTGTGATTTCACAATGAAAAACTTCCGAGAACAGTTGCCTTTAGCATTTGGCAAGGTAAAGCCCAGGACGTGTAAAAGCTTGATCGCAAAAGTTGTTAAACAGGAAGAGAAATATTGGGCTGAAGATAGTAAGTTATATGAGGAAATAGAAGAAGATAATGGAGTGTTTAGTTGATAAAAACCGTATCAAGTCATATGGGGATCACTATAGTATTCTGTGACACTTTTGTCTCAACAGGCAGGTTTTTTAAACGACACTTTGTTGTACATGAGGTCGATGTATTGGGATAACCAATTGATAGCTCTATGATTATCTGAATTCCGGGTCTCTGTTGTATGTTCTGGCACGCAAACTGCAGTATCGTTTTATAATGTGTGTTATGTTCATTTGGACAGACCCAGGTTGACATGGGAAAATATGAAGTTTTTTTCAGCGGTTTCTAAGTTTCATCAAGGGAGGTAGGAATAGGTTATGGCAAAGGAAGGTTATAGAAAGGTTCACGTTTACCAGTGCCCATGCGGTTATGGTTATGAACCGGAAAAGGGATGCAAAGAAGCAGGTGTTGAACCGGGGGTTCCGTTTGAGGCGCTTCCCGACCAACTCACCTGCCCCAGGTGCCAAAGGGCAAAAGTGCATTTTAGAGAGAAACGGTTTTCGGTCAAAGCATAAAGCTTATCATGGGAACCGGACGAACACCCGAAAACCCTGAAAGCAAGGACGGCATGAGCCAGACTGCCGGTTTATATCACGAAAAGACCTGCTACGAGCGGTCAAAAATGGGTGGCCATTTCCTGGACTGGCAGAACCAGCCGGATGTCTTTAAACGTTATGACGGCCTGGAAAAGGTTTCCATGCCCCGCGAGATGCCCCTACCCCGTGAGGACCTTTTTTCCCTTTATGAAACGCCCCTTAAAAATCCTGTCAGCCAGGAGGTTTTTGATCTGGAGAAGCTCTCCAGAATCCTGCTCTTGGC
>JABMQV010000495.1 GCA_013203065.1 Desulfobacteraceae bacterium
AAACCGCATTTCCTATGGCATAAGCCCTGACCGTATCAATGTTGTCGCGTTTTCAATTGCCGAACCCCCTTTACTTTATCCCTCGAACCAATCCTGGTCAACACCTAGATCGAGAGCCAGAAGGTGGCCAGTAAAATCATCATCTACAACAGCAGGCGTCAGATTACCCAAATACGGATTTGATTTGATCACGTTTGTGTGGTAATTTCGGCCCGAAAAGACTACTTTCAGGGGCCCACTGGAGAACGGAACAGCCCTAGGAGGCTGTCCGCGTCAGAGGCTGGAGGTTTCGGTGTGTCAGTCTTGGGCATTGACAGACCGTCCCTTCGGGGCAAACCCGAGAGTATGATTCAAACAAATTTGAGAGGTCTATTGATATGAACATCATTGTTTCCGGTTCACTGGCATATGATAGGATTATGGATTTCCCGGAATACTTCTCGGACCATATTCTCCCCGATAAGATACATGTCTTGAATGTCTGTTTTCAAGTGAATGGCGTTAAGGAGAAATTCGGCGGTACGGGGGGGAATATCGCCTATGCTCTCGCTCTGATGGGCGAGACACCCAGGATATCCTCTTCCATCGGTCACGATTATCACAGGTACTTCGACTGGCTGGCGAAGAATGGAATCTCCACCGAAGACATCAAAATCATCGAGGACGAACTCACGGCAGGTGCCTATATAACCACCGACCGGGCAGACAACCAGATCACCGGGTTCAATCCGGGCGCTATGAAATATTCTTCCTCTCTGGATTTCGATAAACTCACGCCGGAGGAGACCCTTGTGATCGTCTCGCCCGGCAACCTCGAGGACATGGTTAACTATCCTCGCCTTTGTAAGAAAAGGGAGATCGACTATATCTTTGACCCTGGGCAATCTCTCCCCATGCTCAAGGCCAAAGACGTGGTCCAGGCCATAGAGGGGTGCCGGGTCCTGATCTCAAATGACTATGAGCTGGATCTCATCACAAACAAGACCGGGTTAAACAAAGAGGCCTTGCTTGGGCGCGCCAAGGCCATCATCGTAACCATGGGAGAGTCTGGATCACTGGTCTCCACACGCGATGGTGAAATACTTATCCCTGCTGAAACACCAAAGAAGGTAGAGGACCCCACGGGCGCCGGCGATTCGTACAGGGGGGGGCTTATCAGTGGTCTGGTCGCTGGAAAAGACATTGAGCAGTGCGCCAGGATGGGGAGCGTATGCGCTTCCTTTGCCGTAGAGTGCTACGGCACGCAGGAATACAGTTTCAGCCGGGAGGAGTTTAACGAGAGGCTCAACGGCTGAGACTGAAGTGAAACCGGTCAGCATAAAGAGGTGATTCTTTCCTTTCCTCTCTGAACCGCCCTATCGCGGTGAAAAGGAGAGCATCCGCAGGAAGGGGGACAGGTTTTGGTTTATCTTGAAAGGAGTGATGTATGAAGCAGGATTGGGTTTCACGGTTTTCGGACAATCTCAAAGATTTTGAAGGTTATTCCATCGGAAAGCTTTTTAAACTGTTGGATGACGACCCGGAAATCATCTCTCTGGCAGGGGGGCTGCCGTCCCCGGAGATGTTTACAACAGATGAAATGCGGCTCGCCTCAAAACAGAATTTGACGGATAATGCTGAAAAAATTATGCAGTACAGTCCCACCCGGGGCGAGAAAACCCTGATCGAAGCGGTTATCCAATTCCTGGAGAAAGACAATATCCGCGTCTCTGAAGAAAATGTTGTGATCACTTCCTCCGGCCAGCAGGGATTGGATCTGACGGGACGTCTTTTTCTAAACCCGGGAGACGCCATCATCATCGACCGCCCCACATTCGCCGGAGCAATTGTTGCCTTTCAGATGGAACGGCCGGAATTTGTGGGGGTCACCATGGAACGGGACGGTTCCAATATCGATGGATTCAAGGAAAAAATTGAAGATCTGGAAAGGCAAAACAGGAAGCCAAAGTTCATCTATGTCGTGCCTGATTTCCAGAATCCAACGGGAATAACCATGAGTTTGAAGAAAAGACACGCGCTTCTGGAGCTGAGCTACCGGTACGATATTCCCATCATAGAAGACAGTCCTTACCGCCACCTGCGCTATTACGGAGAAACCACCCCATCTATTTTCAGCCTGGATCAAGAGATGGGGGGCAGCAACGTCATTGGATTGTACACCTTCTCAAAATTGTTCTGCCCGGGCATGCGGGTGGGTTTCAACATCGGCCCCAAGGATGTAATCGAACTGATGACAAACATCAAGGAGGGGAGTGTCCTCACGACACCAAAATACAATCAAGATATGTGCACCGCGTTTCTCACAGAAATAGATACTGAATCATACTTTGAAAAATGCAGGGCCTATTACCGGGAAAAGCTTCGGCTCTTCCTCGATACCATGGCGAACCATTTTCCTGATGGAGACGGTTTTTCTTGGACGCAGCCGGAAGGCGGGCTTTTTCTATGGGCGACGGTGCCCAAAAAGATGGATACGCTCCAATTGTTCCATGAGGCCATAAAGTTCAAGGTGGCCTTTGTTCCGGGAAACGCGTTCTTTGCAGAAAACCATGAAAAAAACCATATGAGAATCAATTTTTCTTACCCTTCAAAAGAACAATTGACTGAGGCGGTTAAAAGACTCTCGGTCTGTATTCAAAATCATGGGAGGAGAAAATGACCGTTATCCATGGCTTCCGGCTCCAGTGGGAGAAGGAGATTGAAGAACTAATAACCACTGCCAGGCTTTATCACCATCAAAAAACCGGCGCCCAGCTCCTGTCCCTTTCAAATGACGACGAAAACAAGGTCTTTGGCATCACCTTTCGAACCCCTCCTTTTGACTCGACGGGTCTGCCCCATATATTGGAACACTCGGTGCTTTGTGGTTCCAAAAAATACCCGGTGAAAGAACCCTTTGTGGAACTCCTGAAAAGCTCACTTCAGACCTTTTTGAACGCGTTTACCTACCCGGACAGAACCTGCTACCCGGTTGCCAGCCAGAATCTTCAAGACTTTTATAACCTCATAGATGTCTATCTGGATGCCGTCTTTTACCCCCGACTGACCCCGTTTACCTTACAGCAGGAGGGTTGGCATTATGAGTTGGAAAACCGGGAAAATCCCTTCATATACAAGGGAGTGGTCTTTAACGAGATGAAGGGGGCCTATTCATCCCCGGACAACCTCTTGTCGTCGTACTCTCTCCAGTCTCTTTTCCCTGATAACCCTTATGCATTTGATGCAGGGGGCAATCCAAAAGAGATACCAAATCTCACATTCGAGCAATTCCAGGCTTTTCATGCGAAATATTATCACCCCTCCAATGCCCGCATCTATTTCTATGGTGACGATGACCCTGATGAACGGTTGAAAATCACCAACGGATATCTCGATGAGTTCGATCCAACAGAGATCAATTCAACCATCCGCTTGCAGCCCCCGTTTCCTGAACCAAAACACCTGCGTCGTTACTTTATGGCAGGACAAGAGGAAGGGACCGAGCCAAAGGGGATAGTCACCCTCAACTGGCTCCTCCCCGAAACCACAGATGTCAAAACAAACTTTGCACTGCGTATGCTCGAATACCTCCTGCTGGGGATGCCCGCCTCACCCCTTCGCAAGGCCCTCATTGACTCGGGTCTGGGGGAGGATCTTGCGGGGGAAGGCCTCAGCACAGAACTGAGGCAGATCTATTTTTCAACCGGTCTCAAGGGTGTTGCCACGGACGATGTGGAAAAGGTTGAAGCCCTTGTAATGGGGACGCTGAGCACCTTGATCCGGAATGGCGTGGACCCCTTGACCGTGGAGGCGACGCTCAACACCATTGAATTCCGATTGCGGGAAAACAACACCGGGAGCTTTCCAAGGGGTCTCCTACTTATGCTGCGCTCCCTGAGCACCTGGCTTTATGACGGCGACCCTCTGGCACTCCTGGCCTTTGAGTCGCCCCTGAAAAACATAAAATCATCCGTCCGAAACGATAGTTCATTTTTTGAACATACAATTGAGCGCTACTTTTTAAAAAATCCCCATCGTACCATTCTCACCCTTTACCCGGATTCC
>JABMQV010000496.1 GCA_013203065.1 Desulfobacteraceae bacterium
AGGAATCGTAGAGTTCTTGAACGGTTCTAACACCCTGAAGCTCCATATCCCCAACGTGACCCAGTCCCTCCAGATTGCTCCGAGAGAGGACGCACCGGGAAAACCCCAGTTTCTTGGCTTCTCTGATTCTCAGTTCCGGTTGGCTGACTCCGCGGATTTCACCGGCCAGACCGACCTCACCAAAAAGGACCACATTTCTGTCAACGGATCGATCCAAAAAACTGGACATCATCGAAGAGACTATTCCGAGATCAGCGGCCGGTTCGTCTACCTTCAGACCGCCTGCCACATTGACAAAGATATCCTGATCTCCCAGGTCCATGCCGAGCCTTTTTCCAAGGACCGCCACCAGGAGGGAAATCCGATTGTGGTCTACGCCAACAGCCGTTCTCCGGGGCATGCCCAACGGACTGGGTCCAACCAGGGCCTGGATTTCCACCAGCACGGGTCTCGTACCTTCCAGGCAGGGGATTACCACGGACCCTGGTACGTCCTGGGGCCTTTCTTCAAGAAAGATGCGGGAGGGGTTGTCCACCTCGCTCAGCCCGCTGTCCTTCATCTCAAAGACCCCGATTTCATTGGTGGGGCCGTAGCGGTTCTTGACCGACCGGAGTATCCGAAATGCATGCCCCCTGTCTCCTTCAAAGTAGAGAACTGTATCCACCAGATGTTCCAGTACCTTTGGCCCGGCAATGGCACCTTCCTTGGTCACATGGCCGATCAGAAATATGGGCATTCCTGATTTTTTGGCCAGGGTCATTAGCTTCGCTGCGACTTCCCTTACCTGTCCGACGCTGCCCGGTGCCGAGGCAAGGTTATCCGTATACATTGCCTGGATTGAGTCCACGGCCACAAGGTCCGGTTTCAAAGGTTCCAGCCTTTCAAAGAGTTCGTCGATGCAGGTTCCTGTCATGACATAGAGGCTGTCTGCACGGACAGACAACCTCTTGGCCCTTAGCTTGATTTGCTGGGAAGACTCCTCACCGGAGAGGTAGAGGGACCGACATCCTGTGTTGGCCAGGCCTTCAAGCGCCTGGAGAATGAGGGTAGATTTTCCAATGCCCGGGTCACCGCCAATCAAGACAAGAGAGCCCGGTACCACGCCACCCCCAAGGGTCCGGTCAAACTCGGCCAACCCGGTCCTTAACCTCATCTCGGGGGCAAGGGAAATTGTGTCTATGGGCTGTGGTTCGCCCATGGAAGAGACCCCTTTTTTCATTACAGGTTTGGTCGCCTCTTCCACCATGCTGTTCCATTGGTCGCACTCAGGACATCGCCCCATCCACTTCAGGGTCTGATAGCCACAACTTTGGCAGACATAAACGGATCTTGATGGTTTGGCCATGACAGTATCTGGCTCGGCAATGCCCCGAAATTAACCCGTCCAGGGAATCTCAACAGTGCTGAAACGACTAAAACTGATTCCTGATTTCGAGATCCGAGAGTTGGGTTTCAAGTTCTGTTACAAAGGATTGTCTCAGTATAACAAAATTTTTTTCCTAAGACACGAATTTGTTTAGATTCCCTAACGGGCATGGTCTTTAAGGAAGGTATTGATTTCAACTCCACTGACTCCAACCGTTACCCGGACAGCCCCTGACTGACCGGTATTGAATACCTCGCACCCTAGCCCCCTCAGCCTTTCCATGGTCTGCTTGCGGTGGAAAGACCTGGGGAGATTGCCTTTTCCTGATGATATCACGCATATCTTAGGCCTTACGCTCTCAAGAAATCTTTGAGAGTTCGAGTTTGGGCTCCCGTGATGGGGAGAGAGGAGGATGTCGCTTTTGAGGGCATCGCGCCGATTTGAGACAAGGACCTTCTCGCCCTGCCTCTCCAGGTCACCCGGGAACAGGAAGGTTTTTCCCCTGAAGGAAATCTTGAGCACCAGTGAATTGTTGTTTAACCTTGTCCCGTTGTCATAGAGATCAAGGAACTTGTTGTCGGGTTTGGGGTGTAAGACCTGAATCCTGGCGCCATTTATTTGCCTGCCGGGTGCCAGATCAATGGGTAGCCGTTTCTTTATCCCCTTGCTTTTGAGAATGTCCATAAGTTCTGCAAATGAGGCTGTTGTCACCTTGTCTCCGTTCCACCAGAATTCTTTGGGGCGAAAGGCCTTCGCAATAAAACGAAGCCCGTTCATATGATCTGACTGGGGGTGGCTCAGTACCAGGTAGTCTATCCGGCGGATCTTGGAATTCCAGAGATAGGGAGCAACCACCATCTTGCCCACATCAAAGGTATCGTCGTGAAACCCTCCCCCATCTATCAGCATCTTTTCTCCCCCGGGAAACTCAACCAGTGCCGCATTACCATTTCTTACGTCCAGGAAAGTGACCCTGAGATCCTGGTTAAGGCTTGTCCTGTGAAACCAGTATGCCAGGTCGGCTAGAATAAAGATGAGCGTAAGCACAAGCCCCACCTTTGCCCATCGCGAGCGCATGAAGAAAAATGCGAAAAAAATGAGCATATAGTACAAGATGATTTCAACTAGATTGGGTGTGATTGTCCAAGAACTGGCCCATGAGAGACTCGCCCAAAACCGGACAATTTCCATAATTAGATCCAGCCCCCATGCGCCCAATTGCAGAAAAAACTCAGCCACTTGAAGGGAAAGAGGCAGGGCCACGACCGAGAGCAATCCAAAGGGAATGACACACAACCCCAGGATGGGTATGACCATCACATTGGCCGGGATGGTGACAAGGGAGACCCTGTGAAAATAAAAAGAGGTAATAGGCAGGAGGAACAGTGCGGCCGCCAGGCTTACTGCGATGAGGCCCACAAAATAGACAAGAACGCGGTTGAGGAACCTGGTTTTCCCTTTTAGTGACGCTTCAAAAGGGGGGAACTTTTTCATGATGGGGGGAGTCAACAAAAGAATCCCTATAACGGCGGAAAATGAGAACTGAAACGAAATGCTGAAGAGGGTATGGGGATCCAGGGCGAGAATGACTAAGCCGGCCAGGGCAAGGGTGGACCAGATTTCCCTTTCCCGCCCAAGGATCAAAGACCAAAGAAAGGCGAGGACCATGATCATGGCGCGCTGTCCGGGGACCTGAAATCCCGTAAGTAAGGTATACCCTATGACAGGAAAACATGTCAAAACCGCCGCCAACCTTCGGATATCGGTCTTGAGAGCCAGCCTGTAGGACAGGGATAAGACCCATTTAATGAAGAAAAAGGCCACCCATCCCACAAGCCCCACATGCAGTCCCGAGACCGCAAGCACATGTCCCAGTCCGGTCCGGTTAAAAGGTTCTCGCAGCTCATTACTGAGTGCTTGACGTTGTCCCAGGATAAGGGCGCAATAGAGGACATCGTCTTGGGTACTGAGCCTTCTTCTAAATAATTCCCGTATGGGTCGTTGAATCTCATCCAGCAATCCCATGGAAAATGAGAGGTCCCTTGAACCCATGGGGACGATATATCTCCCATCGGATATATAGGCAGCGCAGGTAAGGCCCTTCGTTTTCATTGCCGATTCATAGTCGTATCGGCCCGGATTGTTGAAATTCCTGAAAGGTTTTAGTCGGGCAGGAAAATAGATCCGTTCACCCGGCCTGAGGTCAGGGGGATGATCATAGACGGTCACAATGATATCTTCGTTGACCGGGGTGGCCGCCCCTTTTGTGAGGAGCCTTCTTGCTTTGACTCTCAGCTTGGCCATTTTCCCGGTAAGCTTGATTGGCTCCAGGACTGTTCCTTCGATCGTGACTTTATTTGGCGGGGTAGCAAGAGACAACAGCTGAGACGGCGGGTGGCTTCCAAGGTCAAGGAGAATTCCGGTTAGGAAGAAGGTCGTCAGGAGGCAGGAGATCCTGAACCGGGATGAGAGAAAGATGGTGCCTAGCAGAAACAGGGTGAGAAAAATGCATAGGGCGACCAAGCATGCCCGCCAGAAATGAAATGTCTCATGGCCAACCAATATGCCCCCTCCAAATGACAAAAGCATGGGTATGAGGGGGCGTTGAAACATGTCAGACCTTTTCTCGCCAGATGGTCGCTCCCAAGGCCTCAAATTTCTTTTCGAGTGCCTCGTATCCCCTGTCTAGATGATAGATCCGGTGAACTTCAGTTTTCCCGCCTTTGGCCACTAGTCCGGCCAGAATGAGAGAGGCGCTGGCACGGAGGTCGGTTGCCATAACCGGGGCTGAAAAAAGCTGTTCTTTGCCCTTTACCAGGGCCCGGTTGCCATTGATTTCAATTTCTGCGCCCATTCGCTTGAGTTCACTCACATGAATAAACCTATTTTCAAATACGGTTTCTGTAATCGTGCTCCATCCCTTTGAGATGCACATGAGGGTCATGAATTGGGCCTGTAGGTCGGTGGGAAAGCCTGGAAACGGGGTTGTCTTCACATCAACACTCTCGATGATATCGGGCCCTTTGACGCGTATGCCATTTGGGGTGACTTCGAGCTTTGTTCCGATAAATTCCAGTTTTTCCATCAGCGCCCCCAGATGGCTCGGGCAACACCCCTCAATCTCTATGTCACCCCCGGTCATGGCCGCCGCAATCATGAAGGTTCCCGACTCGATCCTGTCAGGTATAATAGTATGTCGAGCCGGTCGCAGATCCGTAACCCCTTGGATGACGATCGTATCTGTTCCGTCCCCTTCAATCTTTGCCCCCATATCCCGCAGCATATCCGCCAGATCCCGTATTTCCGGTTCCCGGGCGACGTTTCCCAAAGTTGTCTCGCCCTCGGCCGTCACCGCTGCCATCATTATGTTTTCAGTACCCGTCACCGTGGGGATATCAAAGAAGATATCGGCGCCTTTTAACCGGTCAGCATGCGCATTGATGTAGCCGTGATCCAGCCACATCTCCACCCCCATGGCAGAAAGGGCTTTCAGATGTAGATTCACCGGCCGCTCCCCGATGGCACAGCCTCCGGGCAATGAGATTCGGGCCTTCCCGTATCGGGCCAAAAGGGGGCCGAGTAGGACGATGGATGCCCGCATGGTCTTTACGAGTTCATAAGGGGCATTGTAGTCCTTGAGGTTGCTGGAATTTACCTCAAGGGCATTTCTGTCCTGACGGAACTCGACCCCTAGTTCTGACATAATCCCCTTCAGGGTCTCCACATCCCTGAGATGAGGGACATTATAAAGGCGATGCCAGCCCTCGGCTAAGAGACAGGCGGCAATGATGGGAAGGGCCGCATTCTTGGCACCACTGACCTGTATTTTGCCTCGCAAGGGGTTTCCGCCTTCAATGACCATCTTGTCCATAGTTTAGACCTCTGTGGGCTGCTGTGGATTTGGAGTCTTAGTGATTCTGACTATCTCCGAAAGATGCGAAGATACAAGAATCCTTATATGAATTTACGGTTTATAATAATTGTGGTAAATCGTCAATGTAGTTGGTGCCTGAACGAAAAGTCAGGTTCAGGGCAAATTCGAATATCGGATGACAAAATGATCAGGAAGTTTTCAATAAATTCGAACACCACTCCAGAACCTGCAGGTTATTTCCCCTGGACTTATTGAGATGATACAATGATCAAGCCCGACATAGTGAAAATGTGGTGTTTTTGTCATTGGAACGGTTGTATTTCTGTCATTGTTTTGAATTTCGTTGTCAAGGGGTTCAAGAAGTGAGATTTGTAGCCGACTCCATGCTGGGCAAACTGGCCAAGTGGCTGCGGGTGCTTGGCTATGACACCCGCTATAAAAGCCATTACGGGCCAGGGGTGATTGATCAACTGGTGGAAGATGGGCGGACGTTTCTGTCGCGTCAGGTTAAAATCGTAAACTCATATGATAATGCCGTGTTGCTCCAATCCCATGATACGGGGGGACAACTGGCGGAACTGAAAGAGAAGATCGGTTTTGAGCCGGATGGGTCGAAGCTGTTTAGCAGGTGTTTGATCTGTAATGTGCTTCTGGAAGAGGCGGATATCAGTGAGGCAAAGGAAAATGTGCCCGAATATGTTTTTTATGAAAATATGATGGGAATTCGGTTTTGCCCATCATGTTGCAGGTACTTCTGGCCCGGCAGTCACCGGGAGAGAATGGCGAGGAAGTTAAGGGAATGGGGGTTTGGTTAATACCCTTTTCCCATACACAATAAAGCCGGTTAAGAAACAAATACCCCTTTCCCAGAGGCGTTTCCCCTCCCGGCTTCGAGATGGCTGTGCTCAACAGGCTGGACCCTATTTTTTCTTTATTGCAGCCCTTTTTCTTTTTGCAGCAGGTCTTTTCTTTGCAACCGTTTTTTTCTTGGCTGCAGGCCTTCTTTTTGCGACCACCTTTTCCTTCTTCTTCTTGGCCTTTGCGGCCTTTTCTGCAGCCGTGGCCTTACTCAGCAAACTCTCCAATTTCTTGATCCTGGTCTTTGTCGCCGGTAAGTCCTTGTTGAGCCTTTGCAATGTTTTTTTCGCATTCCGTAATCTAAATTCAAGTTGTTTAACAGTCGCCATAGATTCTCCTTTCATTTACGGTTATCGGGAGCAAGAACATTATTGGAGAGTCATAATAAACAAAAAATAAACAAAAGTCAAGGAAAATGTGTGTATTCAACCAAGGGTTAAGAAAAATCTGTGTTCAGGGGGTTTCATTATATCAACCAATCCCACCCTGTATAAATAAGGATGTTC
>JABMQV010000050.1 GCA_013203065.1 Desulfobacteraceae bacterium
AACACACAGGTGTGACCTATACGGTCAAAATAAAATGGCTTTCCCCGGTAACCCTGTCTTCTTTTCCTCGCCCCTTAGGGTCTAAGGCACTCTTTTCTCCTCCTTATGACTTCTGTCTCATCCACCTGGGGAATTAGCAGTCTTAGTTTGGCCTGCTAATGGCGGCATGGACAATTGAGAGTTTCCTATCCCAGAGGACCAGGGTTTCGATGTCAGATTAAATAACTTGAATTTTGGAGCCATACTGATTTATCAATTGACGTCCTCTACCCAGCAAAGGCAGTATAAGAGAATTGGTAACGCTCGCTTGAAAGAGTGATACCCGCTTGTAGCGAAACCCCCATGAGATATTATAAATTGAGGTGACAGATGAGTAGAAAAATCAATGTAAAACCACCGGCCGCATGCAAACGTTTTGAGGTGAATGAAAAAGATCTGTTGAAGATCGACAGCACGACCTTGATCTGGATGGCCTTTCTGCTCCACCTGGTGCGCAAGTTTGAGGCCACACTTCTGGATTTCATAGGAGATGACCTGGTCTATGGACCGGTTCATTCCAGCATTGGGCAAGAGGCCATTGCCGCTGCCATGGGGACCGTCCTCCGAAAGACCGATAAGGTCGGATCCTCCCATCGGGCCCACGGCCATTTTTTGGCCAAAATTTTGATGTATTATTCACCTGACAATTTCCACCCACTCAAGGATGAAATAACACCCGCCATGCAGGAAGCCGTGAACAAGACGCTTGCAGAAATCATGGGGCTGGACGCCGGCTGGTGCAATGGGCGCGGGGGGTCAATGCATCTCTATCATGCGGAATCGGGGAACCTTGGCAGCAACGGCATCGTTGGAGGGGGCATACCTCTGGCTGCGGGTGCGGCCTGGGCCGAGAGGCTGTGTCACCGCGACGCGGTTGTTGTCTCCATCTTTGGTGACGGTGCAATCAATCAGGGCTGTTTTCATGAGGTGGCCAACCTGGCAGCGTTATGGGATGTTCCTGTGATTTTTTTTGTTGAAAACAACCAGTATGCCGTTGCCACATCCAGCAAAGATGCCTCTTATGTTGCTGACAGCGGGCTGAGGAGTGCCGCCTACGGCATTGACAGCCTGATTGTCAATGGAATGGACCCGGTGGCGGTATATCTGGCCATGACCGAATGTGTTGAGAAGATGCGCAAAAAGCCCTTCCCTTTTCTGATCGAAGCAAAAACATACCGCTTTTACCATCACAGCGGCCCCTTGACCGGGAGCTTATTCAGATACAGGAGCAGGGAAGAGGAAGATCAATGGTCTGGCAGGGACCCGGTAGTCACCTTCCCTGAAAACTTAATTGCAAAAGGGGTCATGACGGATGAAGACCTGGAAACACTGAAGACCAAAACAGAGGCCTCCGTTCAGGCAGCTGTGGACTCTTGTACTGCGGAAAGGGGAGACCGACGATATATCCCCGCTTCCAAATGGCCCTCGGTAGATACGGTGGAGAACCAACTTCGTGGTGAAGAAGATTTGTTCGAGGATGTGGCATTTGTTGAGCAAGAAGACTTTGGTGATCTGAAAGAAATAACGTATGTTGAGGCCATTGCGGGGGTCACCCTCAGGAATATGGAAAAGGACAGCCGGGTGATCACCTTAGGGGAAGATGTGGCCAATTTTGGCGGAGGGTCTTACCAGGCGACAAAGGGAATCCCCCAGGCATTTCCGGAGAGGATTTTCAATACCCCTATTTCAGAATGCGGATTTGTGGGGATGGCCGCAGGGGCGGCCACGGCGGGTCTGCGGCCCGTGATCGAGATAATGTACCCTGATTTCTCTTTGGTAGCGGCAGACCAGTTGTTTAACCAAATCGGTAAACTCAGGCATATGTTCAACGGGCAGATCAGTTTTCCGTTGGTCGTTCGTACCCGGTTTGCGGTTGGC
Source organism: Desulfobacteraceae bacterium (assembly GCA_013203065.1). The sequence continues at coordinate 1,918 of JABMQV010000050.1, forward strand.
GCAGGGTACGGCGGACATCATTCAATGGACCCCGTGGGGATCTTTGGCCTGTTCGCGGGCTGGAGAATCGTGGCGGCGTCAAATCCTTTTGATTACGTGGGCCTTTTTAACACGGCTTTGAGGTTCAATGATCCGGTATTAGTCATTGATGAACATCGGCTTTACCCGGAAAAAGGCCTGATGCCTGCCGGGGCCATGGATTACTACATCCAGTACGGTAAAGCCAAAGTGGTCCGTGAGGGGAGCGACTTAACGGTGTTGAGCTATCTCAAAGGCGTTCAAGACTGCCTGGTGGCAGCCGAAAACGCATCAAATGAGGGGATAAGCGTAGAAGTAATAGACTTGCGAACCCTGGACTATATTGGGATGGACTATGAAACGATTGGTCGGTCAGTCAAAAAGACAAATAGTGTGTTGATTGTTGAGCACAGTGCAAGCAGCATGGGGTTGGCCGGGAGACTGAGCCATGAGATCCAGGAGAGATTCTTTGACCACCTGGACTGCCCCATCCATAAATTGACCCTGCCAGATGTGCCGCCACCGGTTTCCAAACCTGTAGAGCAGGCCATTATTCCGGGGCCGGAGGAGATTAAGGCCAAAATGATCCAGGGAGGACGACATCACTTTTGACAGATTTAGTCCTTTTCTCAAGCCACGTTTTTAAACCGTTATCTGTTTCTTGAGTGCCAGCAATATCTTGGCCTGCCTGGCGTCCTGACCTCCTGCCTGAAACCTGCTTCTATATTCGGGTATAATGACGGATGGCGTAAAAGCGATATCCTCGGTTTGACGTGGGATAGGGTATACCTCAATGAAGGTGGGGAATGATTGGAAGCAGGGTGGGCTAAAAACAGCTACCAAAAGCGATCTATAGTGACAAAAATTTGCTCAAAATGGTAAAGATCAAAAGCATGGAAAGGCCTAAAAGAGCTGCTCATAGGTTCCATAAGCCCGACAAACCTATTGAGGATTTCTAAGGAGCATGTAAGAAGGCGTGCGCGGAAGTTGACATCGGAGGCAAATTATTTCATGATTTTAGTAATACGGCGTTTCAAAATATGTTTCGATCCGGCATTCATGAAAGGGGAGCCATTAAAATTTCAGGCCATAAGGCAAAGGAAGTATTTGGTTGCTATAGTGCTTCCGGGCCTGGAGACCTGAAGCAAGTGGTGCAGCAAATAGGCCAATGTTGTCAAATGGTCA
>JABMQV010000051.1 GCA_013203065.1 Desulfobacteraceae bacterium
AGGGAGGCCTTTTCGGGGATCAGGGTCATAAAGGCCCATGACCGGGGGTCCTGGGAATACAGAAAGATCAGCGAGCAGGGGCAGAAATATGTATCCGTGAATATGGACCTTGCCAGGACATTGGCCTTTTTTTTCCCGATGATGGCGATCTTTACCAATGTGGGTCTCGCCATCGTGATCTGGTTTGGGGGCCGCTTGACCATCCTGGGAGATATTACCACGGGGGATTTCGTGGCCTTTATCAGCTATCTCAACCTCCTGACCTGGCCCATGATGGCCATGGGCTGGGTCACCAATCTTGTTCAAAGAGGCTCTGCCTCCATGCGGCGTATTAACCTCATACTTAAAGAAGTACCTGAGGTAAAGGACGGAATCAGCCGCCAGCATTCGCGTCAGATTAGCGGTAGAATTGAGATCAGGGGGCTCAGTTTCAGATATCCGGGTCAGAACGAAAACGCCTTAAACGACCTCCAATTTGAGATTGAACCCGGCGAGACCATAGCAGTGGTTGGCCGTGTGGGCTCCGGCAAGAGCACTTTATTGAACGCGATTCCCCGTCTCCTGGATGTGCCGCCCGGCTCAATATTTGTGGACAGCTGCGACATACGAGAAATACCCCTCAAGATATTGAGAGGGAATATCGGCTTTGTAACCCAGGAAGTGTTTCTTTTTTCCGATACCATCCGTAACAATGTCCTCTTTGGCAGGAAAGGGATACCCGGCCCTGAACTCGAAACGGTCCTCCGCGCTGCCAGTATCTTTGAAGAGATACAGGCCCTGGATATGGGTCTGGAGACCCGCCTGGGTGAGCGGGGGATGACCCTTTCAGGAGGCCAGCGCCAGCGGCTGACTATTGCCAGAGCCATTGTTGGCTTTCCACCCATCTTGATCCTGGATGATGCCCTCTCCATGGTGGACACACGCACCGAGGAGAGGATTCTGAATCAGATTTTGGCGGTGAGACAAAAGAAGACCAACTTTATCGTGTCCCACAGGGTCTCCACCATCATCAGGGCGGACCGTATCCTTGTGCTCGATAGGGGCAAAATCGTGGAACAGGGGGAGCACCATGAACTCCTGGGCCAGGGCGGATTATACACCACCCTTTATGAAGAGCAGTTGATCGTGGAAGAACTGGAAGCGGGGGCCCAGTAACTATGTTTGGTGACTACGGCTATGAAGAGGAAGGCAAACTTGGAAAGCCTTACAACTTCAAATTGCTGAAGAGACTTGCACGGTATGCCCTCCCCTATCAGAAGACCGTCGCCGCAGCGCTTTCCTTTACCATTCTGATCGCCCTCTTCAATTTGGTGGTTCCCTACCTCTCCAAGATTGCCATAGACAGGTATATCCTGCCGGCGTGGCACCGTGTGGAAACAGAAAGACGAGAGGATCCCGGGGGCAACGACATGAAGAGCCGCTATGGTCATCTCTTGGAGAAGGACCGGGAGGGGTCATTTTACTATATTTCTAGCCTGCACATAAAAGAGATCGATCCTGAACATTTATATACCTATAAGGCACAAGGAATAATTACCCCCGGGAGGTTCTATCGGGTAAGTCCTGATCTCCTCGCAGGGACTTCACTCGAAAAGGAAATAACGGGTTTTCATGAGATGAGGGATGGCTCTCTATTGATCCCGTACAAACTTCTCAACACGCTTCCCAAAAAAGAGATCCTCAAGATCCGAGGAAAAGACGTACGAGGCGTGACATTGATGGCTGGGATCTTCCTCTTCCTGGTCATCTTTTCATTCGGGCTCGGTTACGGGGAGCACTATCTTTTTGAATTCACGGGCCAAAATATGATGCAGGATATCCGTCTCAGGCTTTTTACCAGGATGGAGTCCCAGGCAATGCGGTTTTTCGACCGGCACCCTGTAGGCCGACTGGTCACACGGGTCACAAATGATGTCGAAAACCTCAATGAGATGCTCAAATCGGTCTTCATCGCCGTCTTCAAAGATGTCTTTATCCTTACGGGTATTCTGATTGTTCTCTTATGCCTTAACTGGAGGCTGGCCCTGGTCTGTTTTGCTCTGATCCCATTCATATTTGGTCTCACCTTTCTGTTCAGCAAGATGGCGAGAGAGACCTTCAGGGAACTCAGGACCACGGTGGCAAGAATAAATGCCTTTCTTCAAGAGAGAATCACCGCGATGCGGATCATACAACTCTTTGTCAGGGAAAGATTTCAGATGGATTCCTTTGCTCGAATCAACCGCCAAAACTACCTGGCAGGCATGAAACAGATCCGGGTCTTTGCCGTATTCATGCCCATAATGGAGCTGTTCTCATCTGTTGCTGTCGCCCTCCTCATCTGGCATGGCGGAGGAAAGGTCATCGGCGAACAGCTTACATTGGGGTCTCTTGTTGCCTTCATCAGCTACATTCAGATGTTTTTTAAACCCATCAGAGATATCTCCGAGAAGTACAACATCATGCAGCTGGCCATGGCCTCCACCGAACGTATATTTGAGTTCATGGACCACAACGAGCAGATGCCGCAGCCAGGGCAGCCCTTTGTTCCCTCCCGGGTGAAGGGACACCTTCAGTTTAAGGAGGTATCCTTCGCCTATAGGAAAGACCATCCGGTGCTCCACGCCGTCTCATTTGAGATGAAGCCAGGGGAGACGGTTGCGATTGTGGGACCTACCGGCTCCGGAAAGACCACCATCGTAAACCTGGTCAAGCGATTCTATGACCCAGATAGGGGGGAAGTGCTTTTGGACGGCGTTGACCTTCGGAAATGGTCGCAGGCGGCACTCCACAGGACCATCGGCCTTTGCATGCAGGATGTGTTTGTCTTCGGGGGAAATCTGGCCGAAAATATCTCTCTGGGAGATGAGGGACTGACTATGAAAGACCTGGAGTCGGCGGCAGGAATGGCCAATGCCCTTCCCTTTATTCAAAGACTGCCACTGGGCTTTCAACAGGAGCTTGGGGAAGGGGGTTCCACAATCTCTGCCGGAGAGCGCCAACTATTGTCCTTTGCCAGGGCCCTGGCACATAGCCCCAGGATGCTTATCCTGGATGAGGCAACCTCCAACGTGGACCCGGAGACAGAACGGCTGATCCAGGAGGCCATTTCCCGGATGGCTCAGGAAAGAACCACCCTTGTTGTAGCCCACAGGCTCTCCACCATAAGAAATGCCGATCGAATCCTTGTCATGCACCACGGCCGTATTACCGAACAGGGGACACACGAAGAACTCATGGCCCTTGGGGGAATCTATTATAAATTGAGCAAATTAAAGGACAGTGACACTCCACCCGCATAGCCGGTGGCTTCAGGAGGGCCCCGAAAAGGGGCCAGCAAACGGTTCGCTTCATTGAGTTTGAAATTCGAATATGGAAGCACAAATTTCGAAACAGTATCTAATGACCAAAATCTCAATGACCAAAACGTTCTTGTATCGTGGACTGACCCACAAGATTCTTTGCTGTTTGAAGTTTTTGAACATTCATATTTCGGATTTCGATATTCGGATTTCGTATTTACTGTTTTTTTGATCGCCTGACCGGCGGAGCCTTCTGGGGTCGCATCCCTGTCCACCCCCCATCCCCTCCAACATGCTTGACAAAATAAGTGATATTTACTAACAAGG
>JABMQV010000497.1 GCA_013203065.1 Desulfobacteraceae bacterium
GCACCACAGGGTGTGGCCGTTTCAGATGGGGTTATTTTTTAATGTCATGCTTTAAGATATCTTTCTATCCTTATCTATTTCCCTAAGTATTTTGAGAAATTCAACTTTGCCCACTTTGCCATAAGCGGCAATCTTGAGAGGGTCTTCCACTGCCTCTTTGACCCTGGATCGAAGCGACTTCATACCTTCAGGGGTCAATCCATATTTCTTGTCCGGGTCTTGGTGGACCCATTTGTTGTTAACAAGGATCTCAAAAACCTCATGAATAGATCTGGATAAGGTATACCCATAACCAAAATCTCCATAAGCGGTTCTCAGACTGTGGGGTATCTGCGATGCCGCATTCTTCCCGATAATAGATCAAGCAGCTCTTTTTGGGTTAACCCGCCCCCCTTATCTTCTAACAAAAGGAGCGTCATGAACCAGAGAGATTTGATTCTGTGGGTTTTCTTTCCCTCGATACACCAGTTTCGCACCTCTTTTAGGGTCTCTTTCAATTTATGACCGTCAACATTATCCCCTGGATAGGTCCTCACAAAAAAAGAAGCTGAGACACCCAGGAGCCGGTAAGTCCTTTGTTTGATTTCCTCCACGTCCGGGTCGTAATTCACATAATCATAAGCAACGAGGCAGGGCTCAAAACCGCCACCTTTCTTTTTTCGTAACAAGGGAGAAGGAATCCTTTTCAAATTACCTCTTGCCTCAAGAAGATCATAAATATCTGAGCCAAATAGAGGAAATGTATAAAGATGAACATGAACATTTGATTTTCCGTTTTTTATGCAGGATAAGGCGAGGGTCGCCGTGATTCCGGGATCATCCAGTGTGGATTCCGGAGAAAACAGCTGAACACTCAGCATGGGTTGTATTTTTGCCTTTCCAAGCGTTTCTATGGATCTATTTAACCCGGAGACCGTGGAACCTCTTCTCAACCGCTTTGAGAGATCCTCTGTCAGGGCATCTGCGCCAACAAATGCCACTCTAAAATTTGTTTCTCTCATTTTCCGGACAAGTTTTTGGCTCAACCCTCCGGGTCTCAAAAAACAGGTGTATATGATTTCTCTCCCCACCTCGCCATTCAGGGTTTCGAGATAATTACAGACCTTAAGCGCCCATTCTTCGCTGATATTAAAAGTATCATCCCAGATGTCTATGGATCTTATTTCCGGGTTGTTTTTCAGGTACTCACACAACTCTTTTACAAAGAAATCACCCTGGACGGCGCAGTGAAAATCTTTCCCGAATTGACCCGCTATGGCACAGAACAGACATCCCCCCCGGGATTTCTTTGCCCAGACACATGCCCGCTGAAGGGTCATGGCAATGCTTTTTTCCCCATACCGCACATAAGAAAAAATCTCTCTCTCTGATAACTCCAGGGAAGAAAATTCGCTGGAAACCAGGGCCTTTCTCTTGGGGATCCAAAAAACAATATTGGGGATCTTCAGCAGGGTTTTCAAAAAATCTTTGTCCCACTCCCGCTTCAAGGTGGTCGTGTCAAGCAGGGGCAGGAGTGAGGACAGGACCCCTTCGGCAGCGCCTCTTACGATGAAGTCAGGCGCGACATCCACAACTTTATTCGCAAAGGTTGAAAACCGATGGAGCATCAGGTTTTTGTGGTTGTTGCTCGCTTCATTTCCACCAAGTATGATAGGGGCGGAACTTATGCTCCTCAGACACCAGATTATCTTTGGCAGGAAAAACAGGTTTATAGAATACGGGGCGGAAATCAGGATGGCATCCACATCGGAAAGGCCTGCCTTTTTCAGGAGATTACCCAGGGAATCATAGCCCGTCAGCGTTAGCTCCTCAAAGGGAAAAAAGAGACAGTCCGCCCCAACAGCCTCTCCGCAAATCGGTGTGTAACCGAGATCTTTAACAATTCTTCGTAAGGCCATATAGGCCAGGCTATTCTGTCTTGTGAGAGTAATTATTCCGATTCTCTTCATTGCGCTTATGGGAGTACAGAAACTAAAAATCAGGATCAACGAGTCCTAATTGAATGGCAAAATGGACGAGCTTGATAGGGTTGTCAACCCCGAGTTTTTCCATGATCTTGGCCTTGTGGGATTTCACTGTGCTCACGCTGACATACAATGAATCTGCGATCTGTCTGGTAGAATACCCCTCTGCAATAAGTTGAAACACCTCCCTCTCCCGGTTGGATAGTCGCTTGAAACGCTCCTCTCTGGATAAAGTTCTCCGTGGCGAAAGATAGGTGTCCACAACCTTTTTGGATATGGACGGACTCAAAAAAGTTTCGTCCCGCATGGCTGCGTGAATGGCATTTATGATGTCCCGGCCAGTAGAGTCTTTCAGGAGATATCCCGATATCCCCGTCTCGAGTAATTCATGGATATAATGCTCGTGGGAATACATGGAGAGAATCAGGATCTTGGTCTTTGGTAACTCCTTCCTGATTCTCTTTGCTGCCTCGATGCCGTTTAGAAGGGGCATGGCAATATCCAGTATGATAATGTCCGGCCTCAGTTCAACTGCCTTTTTCAAAGCCATTCGGCCATTGCTGGCCTCCCCTATGACCTCAAGGTCAGGCTGAGCTTCGAGCAGATGCGCAAGGCCCTGGCGGACGATCGTATGGTCATCGGCCAGTAAAATTTTAATAGGTCGTTTCATCTTTCCGGGTCTCTGCCAAAGGAATTTCAATGCGAATTCGGGTTCCCTTTCCAGGCGTCCCCTGCATCTGGAAGGTTCCTCCGAGAAGCGAAGCCCTTTCCCGCATACCAAGCAGCCCCAAACTTCTCTCATCGCTGCCCCTGATTTGACCATCAAAGCCTACCCCATCATCTTCAGCCAAAAAGATAATTTTTGGATAACTCTTGATGATGGAAAGACGGAAATGACTGCCCCCACTATGCTTCAAAGCATTTGTGAGTGTCTCCTGACTAAAGCGATAGAGCACCGTCTCCGTGTCTGGATCCAGCCGTTGATCAAATCCAACCATACGAAATTCAACATCGAAGGTTGAACGATTTCTCACCTCTTCCATATAGAGGTTGAGGGCAGGCTCCAGCCCCAGATCACTCAGCAGGGTGGGGTGAAGACTATAGGAAAGCCTTCTTATCTCCGAAGAGGTTCGAACAACCATCTCTCTGATTTCCTGGATGTCTTTTCTGAGGCCCCCTTTCCCGGACGTCACTTCCTCTTCCAACCTCTCCAGACCCAAGTTAATACCCATCAGTGCCTGACCCGCCTCGTCATGGAGTTCGCGAGCGATACGGCGCCGTTCCTCTTCCTGGGTCTGAAAAAGCTTCTCCGTAAGCCTGCTCAATTCCTGCCGATGAAGGCGAACGGTTTCCATGAGCTGGGTGTTCTCAATGGCCCCGCCCAAATAGTTGCCCAAAGAACCCAGCAAATGGAGTTCATGGGGACTCAACTCCCTTGTGGTCGGGATATCCAGACCAAAAAACCCGACCGCCCTTCCCTTGAATGTGATGAGAAAAGAGGACAACCAACGAGTCGATTTTCCCTTTTTCGTCCAGTAACGAACCTGAAAGCATGGAAAGGATGGTTCAGGTTTGAGCAGGGCCTCTTCTTCAATGAGGCGCTTCATCAACAGGGTATCCTTGAAGATGATCTCATCTGCTCGGGAGGGGTCTTCCGCCGGAAGTCCGAATTTTACTTGAAGTCTTGTGCTTTTTTCTCGGTCGATCAAGAAAATTGCCCCGCGTTTCAATCCCAGGGCCTTGAGTATGTGTTTCAGCGTCAGCGTCAAAATGTGATTCAGGTCCCCTGTAAGGTTCAGGGTCAGCGCAATACTATTCAGGATCGAAAGTTCCAGGTTCCGTTGTTTGAGGACTTCTTCGGAACGCTTCCGCCGGGTGATATCCTTGATAATGCCCTCGTATTCTATATCTCTGGTCTCCGGGTTTTGGTAACGCCGGCTCGATATCAAGACATGGAGAGGCGACCGGCTTCTGTTTTCAAATACCACCTCAAAATCCTTCACGTATCCCTTTCGGTTTATTTCATTGAGAAACATGTCCCGGTCCTGGGGATTTCGGTAAAGCTTTTTGGC
>JABMQV010000052.1 GCA_013203065.1 Desulfobacteraceae bacterium
TTACGTGGAATACCTGGGCTACGACGACGCAACGAGTGTAATTATTCTCTACATTGAGGGGCTCAAGGATGGATCTCGGTTTTTAAGAAAGGCACGGCAGGTCATCAAGAGGAAACCGATCATCGTTTACAAGGCAGGACGTACAGAAGGCGGATCAAGAGCGACCCTAAGTCACACGGCATCCCTGTCCGGCGCGGATGAGGTGTTCGAGGCGGTGTGCCGTCAGGCCGGGATCATCAGGATGTATGATGTCATCCATGCCTTTGATGTGGCGGAGGCCCTTGCAAAACAGCCGTTGCCAAAGGGAAACCGAGTGGCCATTGTTTCGGCGGGAGGAGGCCACTGCGTGGTGACGACGGATGCCTGTTGCGGGTTTGGTCTCGAAGTCCCAGAGCTTGATCAGGGGACGGTAGGGGAGATAGAGCGATACCTCTTGCCCCACGCGCCACCCCCGAGAAATCCCATTGATCTGGCAGCGGATCCTCGACCCATGAGTGTGGCAAATATTGTCAAGATCCTGGCGGAGAGTCCCCTGATCGATGCCATCATAACGATGGCCCCTGTTTCGCTCCGATCAACCGAACCCTCTTTTGTTCGGGAACTCCTCGATGCCGCAGAGATCCTGTCCGAGATACCCAAGACCTATGGTAAACCCCTCATTGCCACGGCCATGAGGGGCAATATGCAGGGAATCGCCTTCGAGTTGATGAAGGAACGGGGTATTCCCTTTTACGAGTTTCCCGAGGAGGCCGCCCGGGCCATGTTTGGATTGTATCGGTATTCCCAGATCCATTGAGGAATCCGTGGCACGGAGGGCGCGGGATCTCTCTTTTGAAGGCTGTTTGCTGTCCTCCGGCAGATTCCCGCTGAGCGTTTTTGTCCAAGGGGACTGATAGCATTTCATCGATTTATGGAGGCTTATATCATGAAAATGGTTTTTTGTAACAAATTGAACCCAGTGTGGCTTGAAAAGATCGAAGGACTTCGCCGTGAGTTTGCTGAAGTCGATTTCATAAGTGATAAAGACAGCATTGAAAGGGAAATAGAAAATGCCCATGCGCTTGTTGCCGGGAAAATTTCGCCGGAAGTTCTCCAGGGCGTCAAGAACTTGAAAATCGTTTTTGCTCCTATGGCAGGTGTGGATGGTTTGCCTTTAGACTTTATCAAAGAACACCAAATCAGGGTTTCCAATGTCCACGGAAATGCCCCGTATGTTGCCGAACGGGCCATTGGCCTGGCCTTGAGTTTTTACGGGAATATCATTGATTATCACAATGATATGAAAAATCTCAAATGGCACGGCCTCTGGGGTAAGGGAAGCCTTGACGATACCTGGGATTCGATCCAGGGAAGAACCTGTGTGGTGGTCGGGACCGGGGGGATCGGTCAGTGCATTGCGAGGTATCTCAAGGTTTTTGACTGTCGGGTCATCGGGTTCAAAAAAAGGCCTGTCATTGGAAACATTGAATTTTTTGATGAAATCATCCTGGATCTGAATGAAGCCCTTGACAAAAGCGAACTGGTGTTTGTTACGCTTCCTCTCACCCAACAGACACGGGGAATGTTCAGTGCCGAAATCTTGGCGACCATGAAAGGGAAATTTCTTGTTAATGTGGGAAGGGGGGGTGTGGTGCATGAAGAGGGCTTATATCAGGCCCTAAAAAATGGTGTTCTAAAGGGGGCCGCCATTGACACCTGGTATAATTATCCGGAAGAAGACGAGGTCCACGCCAACCCTTCAAAATATCCCATACACGAGCTGCCCAACGTGATCCTCTCGCCTCATACTGCAGGATTCACTCCCCAGTCCATGAGACTTAATTTGGAGCAGACGATTGAGAACATAAGGTCCTATATCCAGACAGGGAACCCAAAGTTCGAAGTGGATCCCGACTTGATGTACTGAGTGGCGCCCGCAGTTTTCTCCTGACCGGCTCCTCCTGTTTTTCATCCGGATAAAACGGCTATCTAGTCTCTGAACGAAAACCTCGAAATGAAAACGAA
>JABMQV010000498.1 GCA_013203065.1 Desulfobacteraceae bacterium
AATTGATGCCCCGGCCCAGTCCTGTTTCCATCCCGTGGTCCCACAACCATGCCAACTGCAACCTACGCCGATACCCCGCCTCTTTGTACCGTTTTGATCTCCAGCAGTTTCGGCCTTCTTTGTGCGCCAATCAGCCGTTTCCGCGACTTTTTCAATCAACTCCCTGATCCCGACTGAATGATCCAGTTTCTGGTTTGTTCCCGTCAGAGATCCCGGAACCAAGGCGTTTTTCAGTCTCAGCTCCACCGAATCCATGCCCAGTTCCTCTGCCAATAAGTCCATTTGGGACTCAATGGCAAAGCTCATCTGGGGATTTCCAAAACCGTTAAGTGCACCAGCGGGCAGGTTGTTGGTGTAAACGGCCGTGCCCGTGATCCTGCAGTTGGGGACTTCGTAAACACCGGTCGCATGATAGGCTGCCCGCTTCATCAAATTAACGGCATGTGCCGTATATCCACCGCAGTCAACCGTATACTCCACTTCAATTGCCTTGAGCAGTCCATCCTTGGTGGCCCCCGATTTGTACCTGATCTCAAAAGGGCACCGCTTGAAACGGTACGCAAACGAATCATGTCGTGTAAAGACAATCATCGCAGGCTGCCCGGAAATCTCTGCCACCACGGCGGCAAGACTGGAGATGATCGGTCCGTACGTATCTTTCCCCCCAAAACCGCCGCCAATATAGGGGGTAATGACTCTGACCTCCGCCTGGGGTCTTCCCAGGACCCGTGCCACCGCGTTTCGAGTCTTGAATGGACCCTGGTTCGTGCTTATCACCATCATACCACCTCGACCTTCGGGAATCGCCACTGCTGCCTCGGTCTCCAGATAGGCGTGGTCCTGAGAACCTGCCTTATAGGTCTTTTCTACTATCACATCACATTCTTGAAATGCTTTTTGAGCGTCACCTTTGCGCACCTTGACGACTTCCGGCGACCTTTTGTCGTGGATCTTGAAATCACCTGCCAACGCTCCTTTGGGTTCAAAGACAGCAGGTAACTCCTCGTATTCTACCACCAGGGCGTCTGCCCCAGCCCATGCAGCCGCCTCATCCTGTGCTGCCACCAAGGCCACCATATCCCCGACATACCTTGTCTTATGGGTCGTAAGGAGTGGCTGGTCATCAAGATAATAGCCAATTTGGTTTTCTCCCGGTATCTGATCGCCGGTTATCACAGACTCAACACCGGGGATAGATAAAGCGCGTTCCTTATCAATCTTATGGATAAGGGCGTGGGGGTGTGGACTCCTCACAGGTCGTATGATCAAGGCGTTCTCTATCAGATAATCAGTCGTATATTTTGCACGGCCGGTGACCTTTTCAAGGGCATCCACCCTCCTGACGTTCTTTCCCACTATTCTGTAATCTTCAGTTCCCAATAGCTTTTTGATTTCCTCTGAATAATTGCGGTGCATTTTTCCCTCCAGCATATTTTCAGTTATGTGAATCCTGACGCTGCAAAAGCTCCGCCGGAACTGTTTGAGCCTGAGTAGGCGGTATCTTTACCCTTGAAACCTGAAGGACGAGGGCATTTTGATTGAGTTGGGTGAACATGACTTTGAGACGGGAAATTCCGTCAGGGGCGAGGGCTATCGATGGAGCAGAATATTTATCGCCCCGGCGACGGGGCAGACAGAATAGCAGCCGCCACAACCAACGCAGTTTTCCTCCTTTACCCAGGTATGATCCTCACCATCCTGCATGGCCTGGTAGAAGCAGGCCTTGAGACACCGCTGGCAATAGTTACACAGTCCCTTGTTTACACGGGCCTTTTCAGGCGGCATGTCGGCGTAAGCTAAGGCCGAGTCAGAGGCGATGCCGCGCATTTGGTCCACAACGTCGTAGCCTTTTTCATTCATGAATTTTTCCAGGCCGCGCACCTGTTTGCCAAGCCATTCGTAGCCGTAAACCATAACGGCTGAACACATCTCCACGATGTGGGCACCGCTCATAATGAACTGAACCACATCTCTCCAGTCGTAGGCCCCGTTGGTTCCGGCGATGAATAATTCATCCCTGTAAGCCTTCCGCACCTCGCTAATCCATCGCAAGGTAAGCGGTTTGATCCAGGGTCCCCCCACACCGGCCTGACCGTAAACAAACGGTTTGCCTGTCTCGATATCCGGCACAAACCCGAGAAAACGGTTTGTGAGTGTGACGGCAGATGCACCGGCCTTTTTGAGCCGCCCGGAAAATTCCACAAGATCGGTCACCTGTGGGGTTACCTTAACCATAATGGGAACGTTCACCGCTTCGCAAACCGCCTGGGTGATCTCGCAGCCATAGTCAAAATCCTGACCCACGTTCATGCCCGTGCGTACGCCCGGCATGAGTTTAGGGTGCGGGCAGCCAAAATTCATTTCAATGAGTGACACCCCGGCGTCCTCTATCTGTCTGCCCAGTTCTACCCACCCGGAAATTTCGGTCGAAGCGATACTCCCGATTACTACTGCTTCTTTTTCAGCAGCATATTTCAACGTTTCCTTGATTTCCTTTAGAAACTCTTTGGGTTCCTCCAAGGCCAAGCCACTACGCCCATAGAGACTGAAGGCACGGGGGACTTTGCCCCTGCAGACCTCGTGGCGCTCGTTTAAAAACCGCCACTTGGATCTGGTGGTCAGCTCACGCATGGCCGGTGAGTCGGTCATGGTTTTGGCGATGACACCGCCAACACCAGTATCTATACACTTTTTCATATTATGAGCGTTTAAGGTGGGTTCAGCCGAAGAGGCTACGATGGGGTTTTTTACCCGCACACCACAGAAATTGACTTCCAGTTTTGCCATTTGTGATTCTCCTTAATCCATCCTATTTAACCAATCCAAACGATCGGCCAGGGCAGGGAAACGATCCCTGGCAGTGCTGACCTCATCCAAATTTAATTCGCTTTGAAGGATGGCCTCCTCATCTCCGCCGCTGCCCAGGATTACCCCCCATGGATTGACCATCATGCTGTGACCGACCAGAAGACTGCCCATGTTGGGACCCACTGAGTTGGCTGAAACCAGGAAACACTGGTTTTCGAGTGCCCGCACCCGGTTGAGCATGATCCAGTGTTCGAGGCGGGGATAGGGCCACGCAGAACATACCAAAAAGATCTCGGCGCCTTTTTCAACCATGCGTCGAAACAGCTCCGGAAAACGGAGGTCATAACAGGTGGCCAGACCAAACGCCCCCAGAGGGGTTTTGGCAACCACCACTTCGTCTCCCATGGTGAGGAGTTGGCCCTCTTTGGAATTGTAGCCAAACAGGTGAAGCTTTCGGTAGTTGGCCAGAATGTCACCCTGGGGGGAAATGAGATAACTTGAGTTGTAATACTTGTCTCCAGCCTTTTCCACGAAACTTCCCGTGTGGAGATAGGCCTTGACCTCTTGGGCCAGACCCTTGAGTGTGGTCAAGGTAGGGCCAGTCTTATCTTCTGCCTCGGGGACGTATCGGTCAAAACTCATAAATCCGATGTTCCAAAGCTCCGGCAGGATGATGAGATCTGCACCGCGGGCCTGGCGGATATGTTCCACCGCTCTATCAATGGTCTGGGTCTTATCGCCTTCCACCACCCCGATCTGAATAGATGCCACATTCATGGGCCCCTCCTATTCTGTTTCCAGATAGTCCAAAGGGTGCACATTGTACCCCAGTTCAAGACAACGGTTAGTCTTGGGATCCAGCAGTTCAGCCTCAAACCGATTTCCATATAAAAAACCCCCGGCCAGGGTACCCAGGGTACCGGAGAATATAACCATGT
>JABMQV010000499.1 GCA_013203065.1 Desulfobacteraceae bacterium
ATGGCAGGTTCTTCATACTTACTGATGACCTCCGGGGGCGGCTCCTTTGGCCAGAGAAACAAGGCCACTACCACGGCACCCACCAAAAAGGCCACACCTATGGACAACCATTGCCACCGGCTGGCCTGAGACCTCTCACCGTCTTCAAAGACGGCGTTTAGGTCAGGTGCCCGTTCGAGTCGTCGTTCCCGTTCGGCCCGTTTAAGGGCATCAAGGATAAATGACATTTTCCTGCTCTTCCGTTATTGTGTACCCTGGCACAATAGGGGTATGGATGGATCTTTCAATGCCGTATTTAACTGGATAAATGTCTGCCCTCCCACCTTTCCATCAGGGTTTATGGAATTTGCCCGCTGAAAGCTCATGACGCGTTTCTTGAGGCTGGCGTCAAACAGAGGGTTGGCCGATTCCCTCTCGGATTCCGGACTTGTCCCCGCCACACGGTCCAATTGTGCCCTCAACCACACGATATCGGGACCCCTATCACCCTCCTTGAGCAAGGAGGCTTTAAAGGGGGGCGCTTTCCAGAACAGGGTAAAGTCGCCAAACCAATAGGGTTCCAGTTCGGAACGGGGCAGGGTTATCTGCTTGTCACCAAAGTCCAGGGTCACATCCCCCTCTTCCAATGAGGCGGCCAGCACGTAATGGTGTTCCTTGGTCTCATCGATCAGATCCAATACAACCGGACGGTTCAGGTGGCAGAGACCCGTCCAATTTCCCTTGCTGCTCGCGCAGCGCAGGGCCACATGGGAGGCATAGTCACAGGGTGAGGTACCGGATGGGTCTGGCCATTCCGAATCCCAGTACCTGAAAAGGGTAGCAAATGCTGTCTCCCGATCGGTCTTTACACCCCTGTCTCGCAACAGTTCATCAAGCTTGACCGGTCCACCACTGATCCCGGAGGGGGGCTCCACCACGACAGGTTCGTAAGGAAGTCTTACTTCCTCTTCAGCCGCCACATCATCCGGGTTTTCAGACGTCGCAACTTTTCCTTCCTGGCGTTCAGGTGTTGGCTTCGGGGGGGCATCCTTGCCAATTCGCTCGGCCACGGCAGCCTGCCTGGGCATTTGTGCTCCCTTCTCATCTTCCAGGACATTTTCCACAGAGCGCCACCAGGGCAGGAATTTCCAGCCTGCCCCCAACAACATAACCACCAGGACCACCAGCGCCCAGATCATTAACCGCCGGTGACCGGACCGCTGCCCTTGTCCTGTGACTTCAGATGCTGCCTTACGCAACAATCCCTTGTCCACACGATCATGCTGCTTTGCATAGGCACCGAGTAGGGCCCGGTCGCAGATGATGTTGATCAGGCGGGGCACACCACCGGAAAGCTTATGTACCAGCCGCAGGGCTTCCCTGGAAAACAATTCCCTTTTGCACCCTGCAACGTCTAGTCGGTGCTGGACGTACAAAGCGGTCTCGTCCGGCAGTAAAGGAGACAGGTGATAGCGGGCAGTGATTCGCTGGCCCAACTGCCGCAACTCAGGGCGGGCCATCATATCCTGAAGCTCCGGTTGCCCGATGAGCAGTATCTGCAACAGCTTTTGTCTGGTGGTCTCAAGGTTGGTCAATAAGCGCACCTGTTCCAGCACATCTACGCTGAGGTTCTGGGCTTCGTCGATAATCAACACGGTCCGCCCGCTCTTTGAATGGGTCTCCAAGAGATGCAGGTTGAGCTTGTCCACCAACACCTTGAGGCTTTTTGTTCCCTGTGGATAGGAAACATTTAACTCGTCGCACACAGAGCCCACCAACTCCAAGGCCGTCTGTTTGGGGTTCAGAACAAGTCCTACTTCGACCCCTTCAGGCACCTGTTCCAGGAGACTGCGGCATAAGGTGGTCTTGCCTGTTCCCACTTCACCGGTAAGGAGTACAAAACCACCCTTCTCCCCCATCCCGTATAGGAGATGGGCCAACGCCTCCTTGTGCCGCTGGCTCAGAAAAAGAAACCGCGGGTCCGGGGTGAGGGCAAACGGATTTTCAGTCAGACCAAAATATGCACTGTACATGGTTCTTGTCGGGCCGCCTAAAAATTGAATAGTGAATAATGAATAGTGAAGATTGTTGGGTTTTGCCTAGCCTTTTCATGAACGAGCAATGGACAATGGCGAGGGAAAAGGCCTCCTACATTTTCCTGTGCCGCATATCACTGCTGTTCCGTCTGCGGCCGAGAGCCAAAGACCGGTTTCCGCTTCTCCAGAAATGCCGCTATGCCCTCTCTTCCGTTGGGAAGATCCGCGCACCTGGACAGATTCTCCCTTTCTTTTTCCAATTGGGTCTCAAATTTTGTATCAAACGAGTCGGTAATCAGCCTTTTTGAGGCCGCAAAAGAACTGAGGGATCCCTTTTTTATTTCCCTGACCAGCTCGATGGCCCTTTTCATAGCCTCTCCATCTTCAACCACCTCAGTCACCAGGCCCCAGGAGAGAGCGGTCTCGGCGTTGATGGGACGATCAAAGGCGGCGATCTCCATTGCTCTGGCGAATCCAACCAGTCTGGGCAGGGTAAATGTGCCCCCGCCGTCAATGCTCAGGCCGTTTGATGTGTATGCCTGACGGAGGGTAGCCGAGGTCTCCATAATCCTGAAATCACAGGCAAGGGCTGTTGAGAAGCCTCCTCCGGCAGCCGGGCCGTTGATTGCCGCCACGACCGGTTTTGGCATCCTTCGAATCTCCAAAACGGCCTGGTGATAACGTCCAGCCAGTTCATGGAAAGCGGTTCCAGGGTTTTCGCCATAACCGTTTACCCATTTGAGATCGCCTCCCGCGGAGAAGGCCTTCCCTTTCCCCGTGATCACCACGCCCGATACTCCTGGATCCAAGGCCACTGCAATGAGCTTATCTGCCAGGAGTTGCACCATGGGTAGGTCAAAGGCATTATAGGCCTTTGGCCGGTTCAGGGTCACGAGTGCGATCTCATCTTCTATCCTTAGCTTTATTGATTCTTCCATGTTGGCCTCATGAATTGGGAAAATATTGTGATGCCGTCAAGGTCTCCGACCTTGCCCCATTGCGGGAACACAAACTCAAACTCAAAATCGTATAAACGAACCCGTAAGGGTAGCATTCGGGCAACTCCTTCGCTAAAGTCTCAAGAGTCGCGCTGCATTCAGGCCCTTTATCCCTCTGGTTACTTCAGGGGATAGACCCGCCGATTCAATCTCTTTAAAATATCGCCGGGGCTTCAACAAAGGATAATCACTTCCAAATATGATTTTTTCAAAGCCGATGATCTCGCCGGCTATTCTATAAATTTCCGGGCGATAAAGGAAGGGGGATGCTGCTGTGTCAAACCAGACGTTTTGAAAAACCTCACCCACTTCCTTCTTCATCAGCCCAAAAAAAAGTATTCCTCCTCCCCAATGTCCAAGGATAATACGGCATGAAGGGTTGGCCCTGAGAAAGGTGTAGATTTGATTCAGCGTCATGGGTGTCTTTCCGGGATACTGGTGTCCCACAGGTTCATTTGTGTGGAGCAGCAGGGGCACGTCTAACCGGGCACAGAGTGTCGCGACCTCTCCCAAGGCCTCACCCACGCCGGAAGAGAGGCCCGAACCATAGACTGCCAGCTCCCCCACCCCAGAAAGCCCGGAGCCCAGGCATCTTTCTACCTCTTTTAATCCTTGGACTGATAGGGGGGAAAAGCTGCAAAACCCTGTCAAACGTTTGGGATGCTTCTGGACGGCCTCTATGATATAGTCATTATGCCTGCGGTAGTGTTCGGATGTTTCCCAGGGAAACCCGAAGATGACCGACCTCTCCACCCCTTCTTCATCCATATTCCTTATAAGTTCTGTAACTCCTGAAAGCCTCGCCTCGGGTGATTTGTAAAGCGCTTCGAAGGCAGGCTCATGTGGGATGAGCGCTGCTCTATCATCCCTGAAGAAAGGAGGGAACACATGCGTGTGGAAATCGAGAATCACTACAAGAGCCTATCTAAGGCTTTTTTAAGAGCCTCGGGTTGGTATCCCACAATCTTGTCTCTGATCTTACCCTTTCGGTCGACGACAAACATGGTGGGTATGGCTGGTGCTTCGGTACCAAAATAGTCCTGCATGACGGTTGGGTTATAACGAACAATCGTATAGTTGATTTTGTATTTTGCCTTGAAGGTCAGAAGGTATTGATTGGGAAATTGCTGAGGATCATCCAGGGAAATCCCAAGAATTACCAGTCCCTTCTTGCTGTATTTTTTCTGTAGTTTTATCAGGACTGGAATGGTCATCCGGCAGGGGGGGCACCAAGTCGCCCAAAAATCCACCACCACCACCTTTCCTCTGTAATCCGATAGGGTCTTCATTTTGCCTGAGAGATCCGGCAGGGTAAAATCGGGGGCCAAAGGGCCGGCCTCGACCTCTCTTTGACACCCTAAATAGAAGGCAAGGCCGGTTATAAGGGCTAAGATCAAAACGGTAGCTTTCCAACTAGAACGCATAAGGGTCCTCCTGATTTGTGCCCGAACCAAGAATCGGTTCAGGTCGGATTTTTGCTTTTGGATTATGGAGAGATGGCCAAGCGACCAACAAAGCCCTCATAAAGCCGAAAAAAGGTTATTATTCTTATCGCAAAGGTCCACGGTAAGGCAAGGGATTTTAGCGGCCATGATCAGATCATGTGATAGGGGTCCATATCTAAAATGAGACTCACGCCGCTCGATTGAAATATCTTTCCCTTGAATTGCTCCACCCGGGTCAGGAGGTGACGCATGAGTGAAACGTTTTTGCTCTTGACCAGGATCTGCCATCGATATTTTCCCTTTAGTCGGGAGATCGCCGCTTCGGTTGGTCCCAACACATGAATCTCTTTTCCCCTCCTGGGCCATTTTGCCAGGGTCCCTCTGATTGCCTGATTTAGGTGTCTGGCCGCCTCTTCTGTATTTTTTTCATTGTTTCCTTTGAGGGTCAGACACGCCAAATGAGAAAATGGCGGGTACCCCAACTGTTCTCTCAGTTGGGTCTCTTCCCGGAAAAATGATTGATAATCGTGTGCTGTGGCAGTGCGTATCGCGTAATGATCAGGATTAAAGGTCTGGATCATGACCTTACCCTTCTGGTCTCCTCGGCCGGATCTGCCGGAAACCTGTGACAGGACTTGAAAGGTCCGTTCCCCGGCCCTGAAATCAGGGAACCCCAAGGAAAGATCCGCCGCAATGACACCCACAAGCGTTACGTTCGGGAAATCATAGCCTTTGGTGATCATCTGGGTGCCCACCAGGATATCCACCTCCTGCTCGCCGAACCTCTTCAGAATTCGGATGGCCTGGCCTTTCCTGCGGGTACTGTCGGCATCCATTCGGGCAATTCTTGCCTCCGGGAAAAACTCCTTGAGTTCGTACTCCAGTTTTTCCGTCCCAAACCCATAGGCCCTCAGCCCCTCATTCCCGCATGAGGAACATTTTGTAAGGATTTTTGAATAATAACCGCAGTAGTGGCAGTTTAGGCGATTTTCCTCAAGGTGATAAATAAGGGCCACATCACAGTTGGGGCAACGAATTGATTGACCGCATGATCGGCAGAGGTATACGCGATAAAACCCCCGGCGGTTCAAGAAGAGCATGGACTGGTTTCCACTCATGAGATTTTGCGCAAGGGCCTCTTTGAGCCTGGGGCTTATCATTTCCCATTTGGATCGCCTGTCCTCCATGATCTTCATGTCCACGACCTCCACATCCGGCAGGGGCCGCTTCTCGATCCGCTCCGGCATGGAGAGCAGATGATATTTTCCGCTAATCCCGTTCTGATAGGATTGAACCGAGGGCGTTCCAGATCCGAGGATAACCAAAGCCTTCTCCATCTTTGCCCGCACCACGGCGGCATCTCGAGCATTATAGCGTGGCCCCCTGTCTTGTTTGTAGGCGGAATCATGTTCTTCATCCACGATAATGAGACCCAAACCGGGTAAGGGCGAAAACAGGGCTGAACGTGCCCCAATGACAAGGTCCACCTCCCCTCTGACCATCCGCATCCATTGGTCAACCCTCTCCCCCTGGCTGAGGCCGCTATGATAGATGGCAATTCGGTCCCCAAGTCTTGACCTGAAAATTCCCTCCAGATAGACCGCAAGGGATATTTCAGGCGCCATGATAATGGCCTGTCGTCCCAAAGTTATGACGTGCTCCGCTGCCCGGTAATAAACCTCAGTCTTCCCGCTTCCGGTCACACCGTAGAGCAAACAGGAAGAAAAGCTGCCTTTTTCAATACAGGCCTTGAGGTGACTTGATACAAGTTCCTGCTGTTTATAGAGTTTAGGGGGGAGAGGAGAGGGAGAGATGATCTCTCCGGCGGGATTTCTATAAACCGCGTCCCTGTAACTCTCCAGGACCCCTTTCCCCATCCATTTCTCTACCAGATAGGAACCATTGGTGAACATATCTGTCAGCTTGCTTAAGAGGATGCCATGGGAGTTAAAGACAGTCTCCAGGAACTGGAACTCATTTTTTGCCTTTGATGTGCCACCCCTTTCTGAGAGAACCGCCCCGAGATCAATGCCCCGCTTTGGCCTTACAAACTTCCTTATAAGCGGCCCCCCGCTTCTCTTCTTTAACCGATCTTCTATGGTTATCCAGCCCTTTTTTTGCAGTCCATAGACCTCTTGAAGCGTCCAGGGGAGGCCTTTGTCCGGGTGATCTTTTATCCACGAGAGGACTTTTCTTTGTTCTGAATGGGAATGGAGGCTGTCGAGAGCACAGAGACCTTCTTGGGTCAACAAGGCGGTCTTATAAGACTTTATGTTCAGCCCACCCGGCAGGGCCGACTGTATCACCTGGCCAATGGGATGGATATAATAACGCGCCATCCACTCAAGAAAAGGAACCAGGGATTCTGGGAAAAGCGGTTCAGGATCAATCACGTCCCAGATCTCTTTCAGCTCTTTGTTATGAGCTTTCCCCGTCCTTTCTAATATATAACCCATGACCTTCCTGTTCTTGAAAGGCACCAGGACCCTGCATCCCACATTGGCGCCGGACCGCAGATCCTCCGGGACTGCGTAGTAAAAAGTCCCAACCACAGGGACATTTAC
>JABMQV010000500.1 GCA_013203065.1 Desulfobacteraceae bacterium
CTTTCAATGCCGTGACATCCGCGACGATTCCGGCCCTAAACAGGTTGAGATGAATGTATGCCACCAGTTGTTTGAGATACCCGTCCTCCTCGCAAAGGATCGATTTATAGCGGTTTTGGAAAAGATGTCCGTATCGGCGATGCCGTCGGTTGAACCTCACCGCATAGCCGGTTAGAAGTCGGCGCATAATCGATGCGATCGGAACGGTTCCAGTGCGAAGAAGCAGATGCACGTGATGGGTCATCAGCGCCCACGCGTAACAGGGCGTAACCATCTCCTGAAGCAGCTTGGAGAGCCGTTCAAGAAAATCCTCCCGGTCTTTATCATCCTCAAAAATCCCCCTCTGTTCGATTCCTCGGATGAGGATATGGTGCAGAGCGCCGGGTGCATCAATGCGGGCTTGACGGGGCATGCGTTTCAAATACCGCTTTCGTCCCTACTTGTCAACAAAGAAACAACGTCCCCTTATTGATTAATAATATTGCCTGTGGCAGCATCTGAAACACAAAAAGCTCTCGAATTCACCTTTTCTAACCCTGTCTCTAAATCCTTTTGCTTTATCGCTATTGACAATGGTTTTCAGAGAATCATTCTCAAGTGATCCATAAAACTCGTTGCACATTTTGACATCCCCATTTGGAAGTATCCGTACAGATAACCAGGGAAGAATACATGTGTTATTAAATTGATAGTTTTTATTGATGTAGTATCCACTTACATCTTCCTTCCTGATTCGTGGAAAAAAATTGCACCTGACCGGTAGCTTATTGTTTTTTACATAATCAATAAAGTCAACTATCGCGTTCAATTTTTTTTCATCCGTGATTAAATGGGGCTTATGCGCATCCATTTCATATGTCGAAAACACCAAATGTTGAAATGTAATGCTATTTACTGGTAAAGATGAAAATGTTTCAAGAATTTCCATTAGCCTTAAGCTATTTTGGTTGTTGATTACACAATTGAGTGCAATCAGCGGTCTGCCTTTATCTTGTCTTATTTTTTCTTCTACAATGGCTTGTAGTCCATCAATCACTATTTCAAAAGAACCTGCGGTACCCGTAATTTTGTCATGCTCATGCTTTGTGCCATGAATCGAAAGATTTAAGGCACTACACCTGTTATCTACTAAGTTTTTTGTATGTTTTTTTAGTCCTAACCCATTCGTTGTCATCGTCCACCTGAGACTCTTTTGATTACATAGCTCCATCATTTCAACGACATTTGGGTATACCAATGGTTCTCCTAACCCAGAGAAATGTAGTCGAGGTTTGATCATCATTTCTGCACATTCATTGATGACTCGCTCCAGCATAGAAATATCCATTGTCAATCGTGGTGTCTTATTGCTTCTTCCACCTGAGCACATAATGCAATCATAATTGCATGCATCCGTTGGATAAATAACAATGCTGGGCAAAATACTCATCCGGGGACTAATTCGTAAGAAGTTTAAAACTCCTGAATTAGCAAACCGAAGATAACTTTTCATGTCAAACTTCATATAAATCCCCCACCGATTTATGAATCGCAGAACATTGCAGGACATTGCACTTATATGAGACTAGGAGAAAGCAGGAAATGATTTATGCTATTTTTCGGCTTTCATATTTAGACTAATACCTTCCCCAAATGGATCAAAGCCGGCAAGACTGCCGTCGTTAATGTCTTGATTTGTAAAGTGAGGACGTAACGGGTACTCTTCAATATTCAAGAAACCTGCAGATTCTAGCTCTTTCTTCAAGTACCCCGGCCAGAAAAATGATTTGTGAAAATTATATTTATGATTCTGACCTCCTCCGATGATCCCTTGAAGTAGAGCCAATCCTTCATCAGTGAGATTTGGACGATTAATTATATTCGTTATTTTCTGAATATCCGGTACCGATATCCTCAGAATCCCGGTTTTTTTCAGAATTTGATAGAATTGTTCCAGATAAGAGGGTAACAACTTCCAAGATACATGTTCCAGTGCATGACAGATATAGATTTCGGAAATCGAATTTTCCGGAAAGTAATTATATAACTTATCAAAAGAACAGGTGAAATCAGTTGATGGTAAGTTAGCAGCATCTATGTTTATAAAACCTTTGATTCGTGCCGAGCCCGAACCCAAATGGAGGCTATCACTAACTTTTAAGAGATTTTTTGCCTTAATCCTCTTGAAAAAGCGATAATTCAGTTTGCTCTTTCTTGGCTTAGATAACTCGAATTTGATCCTCGCAAATATCTTTGCCGTACCATGATCTCCTTTCAAAGTGCTAAGCAATAATTTGAAATTCTCTGTTTTCATATTATTAATGGAAGTTCGTAAATTATAAAATTTGTTCCTGTGCCAAGCTATGATTTATAAAAATAGAAATATGGATTGACGGAAATGCTGTGGATAGAACACAAAATATAGCATTGGAAAGCGATGAATGGATAACGTTATTAGAATTCGTCAATCATCTTTTTCCTGATAAGAACTTCCTTTTTGTGTGGGGAGTATAAGGAAATTGGTCTTGTGTGTCAAACTGAATTCAACCTCATGATGTTGTGGGGGCAACTCGTTGGCTCAAATTGAGGGCTGGGGTCAGGGAAGGGTGCAGATGCCAGGACGGTGGCAGAGGGGGAAACCGGGATGTGAAAATTCTGTTTCAGGTGCTCTCAGGGATGGTACACAATCCCAACGTGGGCGAGGTTGTTTTGATCGGTCTCGGCTGTGAGCGGGCAAACACAAACGGGTTGTTTCCCATGATCGGGGACGCTGGCAAACCCATTGAGATCCTGAATGTGCAGACAAGCGGCGGTTCCCTGGAAACGGCCAAAAAGGGGGCTGCCGCTGCCCGCACGATTTTGGCGGAAATCAGCCAACAACCACGCGTATCCTTGCCCTGGGAAAACCTTCTGGTCTCCATGGAATGCGGAGGTTCTGATGCCATGTCGGGGGTGACGGCCAATGTGGCGTTGGGTGCTGTCTCTGACTGGCTCGTTGGGAAAGGCGCCACCGTCATTTTCGGCGAAAACACGGAGATGATCGGAACGGCGCATGTGCTGACCCGCAGGGCAAAAAATGAACAGGTGGCACGCCAGATTGAAGAGATGGTCGATCGGGCACAAAGGAGGGCTGAAGAGATCCAAGGGGATCTGGGAGCCAGGGTCATTTCTCCGGGTAATATGGATGGAGGCATGAGCGCCATTGCTGAAAAATCCATGGGCTGTATCGCCAAAGGGGGTACCACAACCATCAACCAGGTGATCGACTATGGTGAAATTCCGACAGAAGCAGGTCTGATTCTGCAGGATGGACCCGGCTACGACGCCGATTCCCTCGCCGGCTTGGCTGCCAGCGGTTCCCAGTTAATCTTTTTCTCTACACTGAAAGCCCCTTCCATCCCAAGAGACTCGTGAGAAATCATAAATCTCCTGCCTTCCCGTTTTGTTGTTGTCACGCTTTAGCTTATTGTGATAAAAATCAATGGCTTTTTGGTGGTGGGTAACCCTTTTAACAGTAATCGTTCAAAAAGAGAGCGTGGTATTATGACAAAATTATACTGGAATCTGGATCAACCGGGAAAGAGATGTATGCTCTCGGGTAACGAGGCAGCGGCAAGGGGGGCGCTTGAGTCGGGCGTTCAGGTGATCACTTCCTACCCCGGTTCACCCTCGGTACAGATCCTTGAATGTCTGGCTGCCGTGGGTCATGAGCGCGGCATCTATGCGGAATGGTCCATCAACGAGAAGGTCGCGTTGGAAATAGCCGCCGCAGGGTCTTTTTCGGGCATAAGGGCGCTTTCTGTGATGAAGGCAGACGGTCTGAACGTGGCCTTGGATTTTTTGACCACACTCCATCTCTCGGGCATCGACGGCGGAATGGTAATCGTTGTTTCCGATGACCCCGGCGCCCATTCAAGCGTGAAGGAAGAAGATTCGCGTTATCTGGCTCCGCCGGCCCACGTCCCCCTATTGGAACCGACAGGACCCCAAGAGACCAAAGACATTCTGATCTGGGCCTTTGATCTTTCGGAGAAGGTGGGGCTTCCCGTCATTGTGAGGCTGACGACCCGTATCTGCCATGCCCGTGCAACCGTGACATTGGGTCGCATCAGAATTGGCAAACGTTCCCCCAAGTTTCCTGTTGAGACCGGTTTTATAACAGCCGGCCGATTTCACCCGGATGCCCATAAGAAACTCGATTTGGTTCAGGACCAGTTTGAGGCCAGCCCCTTTAACCTTTATACAGGGGCCGAAGAACCGGAATTGATCATTTTTACGAGCGGGGTCAGCCATTCCTACGCACTGGAGGCCGTGGAGCGGCTGGGTGTGGGGGAAAGGATCGGCGTCTTCAAAACAGGCACGGTCTGGCCTTTACCCGAGGGATTGGTGCTCAAGGTTCTGAAACGGTCAGACCGGGTGGTTTTCTTTGAGGAGATCGAGCCCTTTCTGGAGGATCAGACAAAAATTCTGGCAGCGCAGCACTGGGAGGAGGTTGGTCCGCTCACCTTTCTGGGAAAACGATCCGGTGATGTCCCCTGGGTCAAAAAATCCAGGGGTATGGGTGAAATGGACCCTGATATCACCACCCAGGCCCTTGCCAATGCCCTTGACATACCCTTCGAGCCGGGAGCAGTCCGCATAAAAGAGGAAATCAAACGTCTTCCGGAAATGGATCTGCCCCTGAGGTTTCCCACCCTCTGTCCGGGGTGCCCCCATCGGGCCTCTTATTGGGCCATCAAGACCGCGTTGGAACTGGACGGCAGAGAGGGAGTCGCCCTGGGAGATATCGGGTGCTACGCCCTGGGTGTGCTGCCTACAGGATATGGGACTATCCGTACGGTTCATTCCATGGGTTCCGGCCTTGGAATTGCCAGTGGTTTGGGGAAGCTTAAGGAGATGGGATTTGATCAGCCTGCCATAGCAGTCATCGGGGACTCCACCTTTTACCACGCCGGGATCCCCCCCCTCATCAACGCAAAAAACACCCATTCCCAGTGCCTATGCATTATCTTGGATAATGACACGACGGCCATGACAGGGCATCAACCACATCCGGGAAGCGGCCTCACAGCAATGGGTGAGGCAACTCCTCCCGTTCCGGTGGCAGAATTGGTGAGAGGCCTGGATATACCGCTGACCATTGGAGATCCCTATCAGGTCGAGGAAATCATTCAAACAATTCTTGGATTGCTTGGAAAAGGGGGGCCCCAGGTTCTTCTGCTCCAGAGAGAATGTGCCCTGAAGGCGGGGAGGGAACAGGAGTTTCCCCGAGTGTATGTAGATCAGGAACGGTGTCTGGGCGATGCGTGCGGGTGTTCCCGGCTTTGCGGTCGTGTGTTTTCCTGCCCGGCCAACATCTGGGATGAGGAGGCGGGTAAGGCCATGATTGACGATGTGCTTTGTATGGGGTGCGGGGTGTGCGCGTCTTTATGCCCGGAGGAGGCCATCGTGGTGGAATCGGAAAGGAGAAAAAATGACCCTGGATTTTGATCCTCTGAATATCATCGTTTCAGGCGTGGGGGGACAGGGAAATATCCTGGCCTCGGATCTTATTTCCCGTGCCTTTTGCGAGGAAGGGTATTTTGTAAGTGTCGGCGAAACCTATGGGGCCACCCAGCGTGGCGGCTCGGTGGTCAGTCACATAAGGCTTTCCCGGAGACGTGTCTACGGACCCTTGATTCCTTTCGGGGGGAGCCATGTTATTGTGGGGTTTGAGCCGTTGGAGGTTTACCGCATCTCCAGAGATTATGGACATGACACCGTGCGGGTGATCATGAACGACCGCCCGTTTTATCCCTTGGATGTGCTCCGACAACAGAATGACTATCCGGACATGGAGCAATTGGTTTCCTGTATAAGGCGTCTGGCAGCCGATCTCAAGATAATAAAGGGAACCGATCTCGCCAAGAAGGCGGGACATGCCCAGGCGCAAAACGTGGTTATGGTAGGGGCATTCGCGGGCGCAAATTGGGTTCCTTTGGAAAAAAAGAGATTTTCAAAGGCCCTGGAGGAAACATTTTCAGGTGCCAAACTCGAAGTTAACAGGAGGGCCTTTGAGTCGGGCTACCAGGCGGCATTGTAGATTTTCGGTAAACCCTGAACCCGTGAACGCCGCCATTCCCTACCACCCGATCGCACAGCCGTCCTTTCTCCTGTCTGATGCACCCAGAAGAACGTCTTGCGCGCTGTCCAGATAAATGGCCTGTCCTCCGCCGACCTGATTTACTGCCGATATGCCTTGGAGGATATGATGCCCCTTTTTCTCCAAAGCCAGGGCAGTGTCTTTTGATATGCCATCCTCCAAATACACCTCTTTATCTCGCATGTGCCTGATCCTGGGAGCATCCATGGCCTCCTGCAGGTTCATATTGAAATCCATGAGGTTCATCAAGAACTGAACATGCCCCTGCGGCTGTAAGTCGCCCCCCATAACTCCAAAACACATCAAAAAATCGCCATCCTTAAAGACCATTCCGGGTATGATTGTGTGCAAAGGCCTTTTGTGGGGCTCAATTCGATTGGCGTGGCTGGGATCCAGCGAAAATGAAGATCCCCTGTTCTGTAATACAATGCCGGTCCCATCAACGACCATGCCTGACCCGAAATGCAGATAAATGCTGCTTATGAGGGAGACAGCGTTCCTTTCCTTGTCAACGGCTGCAACAAATACCGTATCAGACCCTTTTGGCTGGGAGAGGGGAGAGGGGGTGTTCATTGCCCTTTCAGGGTCAATCTTGAGCCTGCATTTTGCGGCGTATTTTTTTGAAACCAGTGTTTCAACGGGGATTTTTTCAAATTCGGGATCGGTCACAAAGGCATCCCTGTCACTGAATGCGATCTTTTTTGCCTCGATAAGAAGATGGAGGTGCTCCGGACCGTTAGGTGTGAGGTTGCCGATATCATATCCTTCAAGTATATTTAACATTTCCAACGCCGTCACACCCTGTACATTAGGGGGCAGCTCAAAAACAGTATACCCTCGGTAATCGGTCGCTATGGGTTCAACCCAGGTGGTTGAATGATCTTTGAAATCCTTCAGAGACAGAAGTCCGTTATTTTGCTCGGAAAAATTAACGATCGCTTCGCAGATTTCTCCTTCATAAAAGCTTTCAATACCATCCCGGGCGATCTTACGAAACGTCCGAGCCAGGTCCTTGTTCTGAAAAACCTGCCCGGGTCGCGGGGCAATGCCGTCAATAAGGTAACCTTTTGAGGCGGATGTGTGGGCAAGAAGGACGTTTTGACCATATTTCCAATCGCCGGCGATGACCTCGGTCACGGGAAACCCATTTTCAGCGTAGTATATGGCATCTTCGAAAATTTCTTCAAGACTCAGACGGCCATAACGCGTCACTGCTTCGGCCC
>JABMQV010000501.1 GCA_013203065.1 Desulfobacteraceae bacterium
CCCGTTTTCATTCCGGCTCAGATGCATCCCGTGGTTCTCCATCCAGACAGCCTGCTCCCAGCCGGACTCGACGATCTTTTTTATGACATTCTGGTCCGCACTGCAGTCAGAGCCTTTCCATGTGTCGAACATGTGATAAATGGTCTTGTCGACCGGATCGGCCGGGTCTACCGCGGCCATTCCACCCTGTGCAGTCTGGGTGTGGGATTTCTGGGGGTTTGCCACTTTGGTGACGGCCACGATATTCGTCCCCGGTCTCTTTTCCAAAATCTCGGCTGCGCATCGGAGACCTGCTCCCCCAGCCCCGATAATCAGGACATCGCACTGAATTTTTGATGAAATACTAAATTTTTCTGCCATAGATAAATCTCCACAAGTAACTCGCTTTGCTCGCGACTGGGGACGGGGAAGCGGTTGTGAAATTCCCAAAATCTATTTGGCCCTCACCCAAAGGCGAGCATTTATCCCCGGTCAAATGGTAATGGTCAATCTAATGCCGACCCATGCAAAGATAAGAACGATTACGGTAATCACACAAACCAGCGCCACCCTCAATATCCGCGAGGAGAGGTGCTCGCTAAATACGGAATAGAGGCCATATCCTCCGTGGTAAAGAGCAGCCACAATGAGTGCCAGATCAACAACCTTAATAAACCAGCTTTGCATCCTTTTGATCACCACGCCCGCCTCCATACCCACCGAGGGGTTAAGGTGCATAAATAGAAGGTGCGCCGGTACCATAACAAGCAGGAAGGCCCCACTGATTCTTTGAAGCTTCCAGAGGATAGCGTGATCACTTCTCCAGATCCTCTGGGCAACCCCGTATGCAACAACGAGTGCTATTACGAGGGTAAGCAGCCAGAAGAGAAACGGAGACACGTTCTGGTTGCCCAATATCATAAACACCCCCACAAGCGCTATATAGACAACAGAGAGCGAGACCATCCAGCGGATCAGGGTATCGTCGTTTCTCTTGCCAAAGATCTCATACAGGATGAGTCTTCCTCCGTTTAGGGTATGAAATATGACAGGGATGGACAGGACCCATTGAAGAAAGGCGAAGATTACCCATCTGAAAACCCCCATGTTTTCATCGTAAGCGCTGGGTGCACACAAGAAAGCAAGGAAGTAGATGTGGAGCCAGACCCAGATCACCAGCAGGATTCCCGCAACCCGGTTGCACCAGCTTATAATAAAGGGCCAACCCCTTGTCCTGGCATAAAAAGAGACGTATGGAAGCCTTTCCAACTGCCTGAGAATAAGCGATTCTGGCCTTCCGTTCACCAAGTTCGTGGGCATAAAAATTTCCCCCTGAAAAAATTGCTTATCCTGCTTTGAAATTATAATCACGCGTTGCTACAAAAAATACATCAAGAACACGCGAGTCCAATCCATTGAAGAAACCCTAAGGAGCTATATCAGAGGATCGCCTCTTTGTGGCGGTGGCAATGACACTGGATGTTTACAGCCACTGGGAGGCTGCCAATGTGAGTAGGATAGGTCTCAATGTGAACATCCAGCGCAGTCATCCTGCCGCCGAAGCCCTGTGGGCCTATCCCCAGCTCGTTGATCTCTTTCTGAAGTTTCTGCTCAAGCCTTGCGATCTCAGGATTCGAGTGCCTCTGACCAATGGGGCGAAGCAACGACTTTTTGGCGATTATTGCGGCTTTTTCCAGGTTTCCCCCTATCCCCACACCCACTATGACCGGCGGGCACGCATTCGCCCCGGCCTCCTCAATCCTTTCAATCACATATTTCATTACTCCCTCAATTCCCACAGCAGGAGCGAAGAGGACCACCCGGCTCATATTCTCAGCGCCAAACCCCTTCGTGGCCACCACCAACCTAAGTTTATCGCCCGGCACAATCTCTGTGTGGATAATGGCCGGCGTGTTATCTCCAAAGTTTTTCCTTATCAACGGGTCCAGAGAAGATTTCCTGAGATACCCATCCCTGTAACCCTGGCGTACCCCTTCGTTAATGGATTCGGTGAGATCTCCACCAACCACATGCACATCCTGCCCAAGCTCAACAAAGACAACGGCCAAACCCGTATCTTGACATAACGCAATGCCTTCCTCTTTCGCGATCTTGGCATTTTCAAGGATTTGCAGGAAAACATCTTTGCCTATGGGGGATTCTTCTGTTTCATAGCCATTCCTGAGGGCCTCCATCATATCTTCACCCAGAACGGTATTGGCTTCTATGCATAAGCGCCTCACGGTCTTGGTGATTTCTTGAGCTGATATTTCCCTGACTTCCACTTGAGACTCCCTCGATCATTGGATTGAAAGCGCAGCAACCACGGATCGGGCCATATGGGGATTCTATTCCAGACCCAATTCTCTCAATTTGGCCGGTTCTGGTTCGCCTTTTTCACTCCAGCCTCTCATCCCGTAGTATAAGGAGCGGGCAGCCAGGAACCGTTCTTTGGACACTTTCTCCCCCCCTTCAAATCCGTCGGCCAAATCTTCCTCAAAAAAACGCCGGGGCAGCATGTCCTCTTCCACCCCTTCCCTGAGATTGTAAAGCCGCTCGAGATTCCAGATTCTTTCCCCGGCCTGTTTCAGATCCTGTTCCGTACAACTAAAATCGGTTACTGCTGAGAAAAGGTCCGCGAGAACCGGCCATGTAAATCCACCATTTCCTACCGAATTTGCACATGCAGAGCGAGTCATCGATGGCCATGAGATGCTCTTTGTCCAAGAGCAGATCAACATGCTGTTCAAAGCTGTCTTTTTCCACTTCATCCGTAAAGATTTCGTTGACATAGGAAGTCGCACGCAGATGGTCAGCCCCTCGATTGCTGGTTGCCAGTGAAAAGCCGGTACCAAAAGACCGACGGGATTCATACCCTGGAAATTCCTGCCCTTTGATGTGGATCAAACGGGAG
Source organism: Desulfobacteraceae bacterium (assembly GCA_013203065.1). The sequence continues at coordinate 2,894 of JABMQV010000501.1, forward strand.
AGTGCTTCTTCCCCCAGGTCTTTTGCCGTTTCGTAAGAACCCTCGGCAAGCAGATCCCCAATCCCCTGCCGGTGGGCTATCTTGGGGATTAAGCTCACTATTCCCTCGTGATTCCCCCAAGTCAGTGAAACGCCATCCAGTTTCTTATTATCTACTATCCCCAAATCATATGGATCCATAAGAAATGCGAAGGTATCCCCGCATGAAATGGTATCAAGTCCAAGATCGTTACACAAATAGTTGGCCATCAGGATGGACTCAAGATTGGCGTTGCAGCAGTTTGATCCAAAGGCCATGAGTGTTTCGAATTCAGGTCCTTCAATTTCTTCCAGTTGATATGGCCCGTCCGGAATGCTGTGAACATTGCCGCACTTCAATGGGCAGTTGAAGCATCCCTTGTCTTTTACAAAGTACTGTTTTTTCAAGGCATCGCCGTCAATCCTATGTGCTTCAGGAAAATAGGATTTTCAGGAGAGAGTGGGTCAATATTTGCCGGAGACATATCCATAAGAAACTTGATCCCGGCCCCCCTTCCACCTACAAACTTGGAGATGATCTGGTCGTCAATTTCTTTGGTTCCTGTCTTGTTATTTGATAGGTCTACGGCTAAAAGTTTTCCTGAAAAACCTTTTCCTCCCATAGTATTGCCTCCTTCACTATCAAAGCCCAGGTTACTGTGCGTGATTATCCTGGGATATTCCAGCGTTCCTGACAAAAAAGATACACTTTTGGCAAATATCTAAATCCTCCTGCCAACCTCGGCACCATCGGCAATAGCTTCCATGATTGCCCCCTCCTTTGAACAGTTGCCGATCGCATGAACTTCAAATGACATTTCCTTCAGATCGTCCTGTAACACCCTGTTTGGCTCTACGCCAACGGCAATCACAATACTATCTACATCCCTTAGTGTTATAGTGGCCCCGTCACGGACAATCGTTACCTCTTTTCCGGAAACAGCCTTCACTTCCGACTTGTTAAAGACATTGATACTGCTGCGTATCAAGCGTTTCATCAACACAGGTCTCACCGTAAGGCCCACGTCAGAGCCAATCCTGTTTGCCTTTTCCACAACAATAACTTCATGGCCATATTTTTCCAAGAATTCTGCCGTCTCCAGACCGATCCTTCCGCCGCCGACGATAACCACCTTGGGTCCCGTTTCCCAGGTTTCATCCAGGACACTCCAGGCTGAAACCACTGTTGAAGCACCCTCCCACTCCTCATCTAGCCTTTTGGGCTTACCCCCGGTAGCCAGGATGACCACATCGGGTCGTATTTCATCAAATAGTCGTGTTGTGGCGTCTGTTTCAAGATTCAGGTCTATTTGAAGCTTGGCGATCTGGTTTTGATAGTAATCAATAATGTATTGTATCTCCTCTTTTCCAGGTGCCTTGCAAGCAAGATTCAACTGGCCGCCAATCCTGGTCTGCTTCTCGTAAATGCTCACTTCATGTCCCCTGAGAGATGCGACTCGGGCCGCCTCAAGCCCTGCGGGACCGGCCCCGATGATAGCCACCTTCCTTTTTTCTTTGGCGGGTTTGATTTCATACTCTTTCTCACGCCCAACCTCGGGGTTAAGCACACAGGTGATGTGTGTTTTGTTTTTCAAAAGGACATCGAGACATCCAGTGTTGCAGGCAATACAGCGTATGATGTCCTCATAACGTCCTTCCTGAGCCTTGTTTGGCCAATGGGGGTCCGCGAGAAACTGGCGGCCCACAGCCACCATGTCCGCCTTGCCCTCGTCCAGGAATCGCGCAGCCATAACAGGACAATTGATGCGCCCCACGCCCACTACCGGAATGCTGACGACCTTTTTCATTGCAGCTGCAGAGGCCATAAAATACCCGTGGGGATAATAATTACACGGGATCAGCCTGGCCAGTTTATGTGGCTGTTCAAGGGACGAGCCGGAGACATCCAGCAGATCTACGCCGGCCCCCTCGAGTCTCTGAGCGAACAGGGTCGATTCGGCCAACTCCAGGCCTCCCTGGAAAAGTTCCTCTGCACTGAGCCTGTAGAAAACCGGGTAATCCTCGCCGCACATCTTTTTCACCCTTCGCACCACCTGCAGCGGCAGACGCATGCGGTTCTCCAGTGAACCCCCGTACTGATCGGTACGTTTGTTGGTGAAAGGGGAAAGGAACTGAGCAAGGAGATAGCCATGGGCCCCATGGATCTCAACCGCGTCAAAACCGGCTTCTTTGATCCGCCTGGCGGCGTTTGCGTACTTATCAACAAGTTCCTGAATCTCTTCGGCAGCAAATTCCACCGAGACCTCCCCGGTGGTGGGGTTTGAATAGGTCGATGGGGCCACGGTCTGGAGACCCGTGGCGTCCTCCGAGAGGATCCTTCCGTTGTGGTTGATTTGAGCGGCTGCTAAGGCCCCGTGCTCCTGAATGCCCTCAGCGACCATCCTCAATCCGGGGATATATTTGTCTTCGGAGGCGCCCATGCCGAAGGTCCGGTGTTTGGCAGCCCATTCAATAAAGAGTGCCTCCAGGATGATTACCCCGGCCCCGCCTTTGGCGCGTTCAGCGTAATAATCACGATTCCTTTCGCTTGCGAAACCATCCCCAAAGGCCATGTTCGCGTTTATCGGGGGCATGACGATACGGTTTCGAGAAGTGACTCTTCCAATTTTTATCGGGTCAAAGAGGCTCTTTACCTTGCTATCCATCACTGTACCTCCAAGATGATATCGATATTTGGTTGTTTTTTCGTGCACCTAATTTTTTTGCACAGTCCGTGAATTCCTCATTCAGGGTCAACACTGGAGTCAATAGCACTGGCCACCATTACAGGCCCATTCTGCCATCCAGGTAATCCAGGAATTTATCCAGATGGCTTTCAATGTGGTCTCGAACTACCTTTTCAATCTCTTTTTCATCTGAGTTCCTGTTTTCAAAGAGCCTTGAAATGTTTTCATGCACTTCCAGCCCCTCAGAATGATTTTCCCTGTAATATTGATAGGACACATAATACCACATTCTGTGCATCCTCAAGGTTCGCAGTATGTTGATAAGCGTGTCATTTCGAGAGGCATTGATAAAAATCTCATGGAATCTGTGGTGATGTTCTCTATAAACCTTGGCAGCTTCTCTGTTTTGTCCCGCACTCCTCATCCCCTCGAGGGCCTGCTTCAGCTCTTTGAGCTCCTTTTCTGTCATCTTTGAAGAGGCCTGTCTCGCAGCCAGGCCTTCAAGGGCTGCCCGCACGGGAAAATTTTCCCGGATGTCCTTTTCGGTGATGGCTTTAACAAAAGTCCCTTTGCGGGGTACGATAACCACAAGTCCCCGTTTCTCCAGATCCCGAAAGGCCTCTCGCAAGGGGGAACGACTGATCCCGAATTGTTTTTGCAGTTCTGCCTCAAGGAGCTGTTCGCCTTGCTTGAGAGTACCTTCCAAGATGGCATCCGTCAAAATTTGAGAAACCTGCTCTCCCAGAACAGCGGGTTGGAAATCATGCAATTTGATTTTTTTTGTAAGGTCTTTCATCTTTAGTCAACCTATTATCGACCCTCTTTCTTTTTCCGATCATGCCATGGTGATCTTGGCCAGATTCAGAACCCGTCTTGCCTTTTCCACAACTGGATAGTCGACAAACTTGTCATCCAAATGTATGGCGGCTATGCCTCTTGCCTCCGCCTCATCAAATGCTTGAATCACCCGTTCCGCATAAAGGATTTCCTCCCTGGTGGGCGAAAAAATCTCATGGCACGGCTCGATCTGGTTCGGATGGATGCACAATTTGCCTTGAAACCCCAGTTGCTTGGCCCTTCTTGCATCGGCCTTTAGCGCCTCCCGGTCCTTGAGATCGATCATAAAGGGGGTATCCAGCGGGGGGTCTATGTCGGCCGCCCGGCAGGCGATGGGTATCCGGGAACGCGGATAGAAAAGCTCTGTACCCTCCCTGGTGATTTCTATTCCCATGTCCAGGGTATAATCCGCGGCCCCAAAGGCCACGGTAAAAAGCCTGGCCGGAAGGGTCCTTTCCGATACAATCTCAAAGACGTTTTCTATAGCCCTGGCCGATTCGATCAAGGGAATAATGGCAATGGCCCCCGGCTCCATCCCCTTTTCCTTTTCTACCGCCAGGAGCAGTCTGTGTATCTCACGAACATGTTCTTTATCCTCTACCTTTGGGACGATGATGCATCCAAGGCCTTCCACGATTACCGCTTCCAGATCCTCCTGGATGAACCCGGAATCCAGTCCATTCACCCGAACGATTATTTCCTTGTTGACATGTTCCAGAATCTTTTCGCGAACCTTTGGTCGGGCAATGGCTTTCTCGCTCAGTGCCACTGCGTCCTCAAGATCGATAATGATCGCATCGGCCCCGGACTTTGCCGCCTTGTCCACGCGATCGGGACGGCTTCCGGGGACAAAGAGGGCCGTTCTCATGGGTCCAAAGGATTTCATTTCATGCCTCCATTCTCAGTTCTTCTTCAATACGTTCCAGGAAGGTTCTCATGTATTCCATTCTTGACCGACCAAGTTCTCCAGCCTTTGCTGTGTGAAATGTACCTTCCACCTTGGCCAGGACTGAGCGCAGGTAGTCAGGAAAACCGCTGATCTTCCCATCAAAGGAACCATCATTCAGTCCGCGTATCACGGCCCGAAGTATTCCGATGGCTCCGATATATTCCAGGGCATCGGCATCTTGACCCACCATGGCTTCGGTTGTCTTTGGATCGGGTGCGCCACCGTAACGGCTATGGGCCTCGAGTACGTGCAGGGCGCCATCGATTTTCTCCTCGGGAAACCCCACCTCTTTCAAAATCTCGGCGGCCCTTTCACGCCCAACCACAAAATGCCTCTTTCTGTTGATGACCACACCCACATCATGGAGAAGCGCACCTGCCACCAAAACCTCCATATCGGCGCCTGCGTCGGGCCCGAGTTCTTGACACCACGAGGTCATTCTCTCAACATGATCCGTGCTGGCAACCGGCTCTTCTGAAAGATCGGATTTGGCATACCCCCAGGTCCTTTCTTGAATCTCTGTCAGGTCCATTCTAAAAAGCCTCCTTTGGTGTTGAAAGTCCGTATGCCTTCAAATTTTCTTAGGGCCTGCGCAGGCCCTAAGATTCGTGCTCCATCGACCCGATGGATATTTTCTAAATATTATCGATTGTCGACTAGATATGCCAACTTCTCTCCCGTAGTCAAGTGGAAAATCAGAAATCTCAGGTAAGGCCTCAGGGGTTTGTCCTCTGATGCGTTAGC
>JABMQV010000502.1 GCA_013203065.1 Desulfobacteraceae bacterium
AAACTCATGCATGCCAGCGACATCAGCAATACCAACCGAACCCTGCTGGCAAAAAAGATTTCTCAGGTCATGCCCGAAGGGCTTCGCGGCAACTGTGCCACCTATTTTACCCAGAGCGGCAGTGGCGCGGTAGAGACCGCCATCAAGTTTGTCCGTAAGATTACCGGTCGGACCCAAATAGTAGCCTTCCACGGAGCATATCACGGAGTGTGGTGCGGCTCCAACTCCCTCACCACCGGCGATCAATACCGACGTGGATACGGGCCTTTTATCCCGGGAGTGATTCACGTTCCTTATCCCTATTCCTATCGCTGCCCTTTCAATTCCGATGATCAGGAGACCTGTGAAGATCTTTGCGCCAGCTATATCGATTACCTGCTCAATACCCCCTATACCGCCGCGGACGAGGTGGGAGCCGTGATCGTTGAGCCATTACAGGGTGAAGGAGGCTATATCTCGCCTTCGGGCAATTTTTTCGTGAGGTTGAAAGAGGCCTGTGAGAAACATGGTGCCCTCCTTATTGTCGACGAAATTCAGGCCGGTGCCGGACGTACCGGCAAGATGTGGTCCATTGAGCATAGCGGTGTTCAACCGGATATGGTAACATGGGGCAAAGGCATGGGTGGTGATTTGCCCATGGGCGGACTGAGCATCCGTAAGGATTTGGCAGAAAAGATCGAAGACAGCTCGCAGCCCAACACCTTTGCGGGGAATGCCCTGTCAGCGGCCGTCTGTATGACCAATATCGACATCCTTACTGAAAATGATATGGCCCTAGTTCTTAGGACAGCGGAAGTGGGTGAAGAAACATTAAAAGAGATTCAAAAAGGAGCCCAAAGCACACGGTTGATCGGCGATGTGCGCGGCCGGGGCCTGATGATCGGCATCGAGTTGGTCAAAGACAAGGGGACCCGTGAACCGGTGGATGGAGACCTCATGGGAGCCATCATAATGGGAATGCTCAAACGGGGGGTTGTAATGGTCCCCTGCGGTCGCAACGGTAATGTCCTGCGATTCATGCCCTCTTTGACAATCACGCGCGAGTATTTGAACAAAGCCACCGAGATTCTCTTGGAAACAGTAAGAGAAGTCGAATCCAAATAATCGCTTGTCCCGCAATGGTCTCTCCTCTTCAAATATAATCATCTTGACATCCGCCATTGCTTGATTCCCTTGTATTTTCAGGGTATAGAAGGCGATCAGGACTAATTGTACATGAAAGGTGGGTTATCATATGAGGTTAAATGAACTGGTCAAGATTTCCTTGGAAGGGGGCATTCTTTCCCGCGAACAATGCAGGCGGATACTGAATTGCCCAGACGGGGAAGTGCTGGCCCTTCTTGACGCAGCTTATAAGGTGCGACATCGTTATTTCGGGAAAGTGGTACACATTCAGGTGCTTACTAATGCCAAAAGCGGTCTTTGTCCTGAGGACTGCCATTATTGTTCTCAGTCAAGGGTTTCAACAGCCGAAATCAAGCATTATCCTTTGTTATCCAAGGACAAGATAGTCAAGGAAGCCATAAAAGCAAAACAATTGAAGGCGAAACGGTATTGCATGGCCCTGAGCGGTCGAGGGCCATCCGAGCGCGAAATTGAAAAGCTGTGTGATATTATCAGGGCCATCAAGAAGCAGACGCAACTCTCGGTTTGCCTTTCAGTGGGGGTTTTAGAGGAGGGCCAGGCTGAACAACTGAAGGCGGCGGGACTCGACCGTGTGAATCACAACCTTAACACCAGTGAGCGGTTCTATCCACAGATTTGCACAACTCATACCTACCAAGATAGGCTGCAAACGGTAACCAGATGTCGTGCCGCAGGACTGGAAGTCTGCTCGGGTGGAATTGTGGGACAGGGTGAAACAGATGAAGATATTATTGACCTTCTCATGGCTGTGCGGGCGGTCGAGGCTGAATCCATTCCTCTTAACTTTTTGGTTCCCATTAAAGGGACGCCATTTGAAGACCGTTCCCAGGGCCTAAATCCTCGCCGCTGTCTGAAAATACTCTGTTTAGCTCGATTTCTTAACCCCGATCGTGAGATACGAGTAGCGGGAGGCAGGGAATACCACCTTCGCAGCCTCCAACCCCTATCGCTCTATGCTGCCAATTCAATCTTTGTCACGGGTTATCTTACTACGGGAGGACAGCCCGCTGATGAGGCCTGGCAGATGATTGCTGATTTGGGTTTTGAACTTGAAGTCGAGGGGATGTCAAAATAACCCGGAGGAAAAAGGGCGACGACCGCAGGGACTTTTTCCCCTTTTTTAGCCAAACGCTCTGGGATGACACAACCCGCGGTGAGTTATGCCTGAATTGAGCGATTGGCTGGCAGCCAGCGGCTCAATTCAGGCCTTATCTTCTCACCCGCTAATCGGTTCTCCAGCTATTTGACAGTCG
>JABMQV010000503.1 GCA_013203065.1 Desulfobacteraceae bacterium
ACTTCCAACCCGAGGACATAATCCCTGGTGGTACCGTATTTTGCAGCCCGGAGGCCGCCGGCGTTGGTCCCAACGTTCCCGCCCAGGGTGCATATCCTGCCGCTGGCCGGGTCAGGGGGGAAAAAGAAGCCATGGGGCCTGAGTGCGGACTGAAAATCGTCATAAACCACCCCGGGCTGAACAACGGCCAGTCGATCGGGGACCCTGATGCTCAGGATCTTGTTCATGCGCAAAAAGTCAAGGATGATGCCCCCTTTGACCGGAACCGTATGGCCTGATAGCCCTGTGCCGGCACCCCGTGAAACCACCGGTATCCCTTCACGGTTGGCAATGGCAAGGATCCGTGACACATGATCGGTGCATCTGGGCCAAATAGCACAGTCCGGACGGCTCCAGGCCTCCGAGGCATCGTACGAATAAGTCACCCGATCGATGATCTGGTCTGAATAGTTTTCCGCCCCAACGATTTCGATCAGGGCCTTTTTAGTTTTATCTTCCATTTCTGCACCTCGTACCGATGTAACCATATTAAATGGGAAATGGGCCGTCAACAACCTAATTGGACGGTGAGTGATTTGTGTTGACCCAGGATAAAGGGGTTGGTAAGTTTGGCGAACTGAAAAACACATTTGTAAAGGAGGAAAACATATGACCTGGCGTAGTAAAGATATCCTGGAGCGACCCGAATGGTCCATGAACCGTGCCCTCTATAAATCAATGGGATTCAGTGATTATGATCTGGATCAGCCCCTTGTGGGGATCGCCAACTCGTGGAATCGGGTTGTACCCGGGCACTACAACCTGAGACAGGTCTCCGAATATGTCCAGCAGGGAATCCGCCAGGCCGGTGGGACCCCTGTGGAATTCGGGGTCATAGCCGCGTGCGACGGGATTGCCAACGGGCATGCGGGGATGCATTACATTCTGCCCACCCGTGACCTCATTGCCAACGATGTGGAGATGATGATTGAGGCCCACCGCCTCGATGCCGTTGTGCTCCTGGCTTCCTGTGACAAGATCGTACCCGGCATGCTGATGGCTGCCGCCCGGCTTGACATCCCGGCCATCATGGTGGTGGGAGGACCCATGGAAGGAGGATGTGAGTTTGACGGGCGTGCCAGTGATACCACGTCGCTTACCGAGGGCCTGGGCATGCTCAAGAGCGGAAAGATCGACGAGGCCACGTACCGAGAACTCGAAGACCGCGCCACCCCCACATGCGGTTCCTGCTCCTTTCTGGGAACGGCCAATACCATGTGCTGTGTGGCAGAGGCAATGGGACTCTGCCTTCCGGGCAGCGCCACCATCCCGGCCACCCATGCGGAACGGTTACGCTCCGCCCAGGAATCCGGACGTCAGATCGTGGCACTGGTGAAACAGGGCATCACGTCTGGCCAGATTCTCAATCAGCAGGGGATCGAAAACGGCATTCGTGTAAACGCCGCGATCGGCGGGTCAACCAATGCGGCATTGCACATCCCCGCCATAGGCTATGAGGCGGACTGCGAAATCACGATGGATCTTTTTGAAGAACTGAGCCGCAGCACGCCGTATGTTGCCAAGATGAACCCGGCGGCACCGCTCAATGTTCCCGATTTCCATGACGCCGGCGGTGTGCCTGCTGTCATGAAGGAAATCCTTGAACAGCTCCACGGTGAAGCCCTTACGGTCACCGGCAAAACAGTTGCCGAAAATGTTGCACAGGCCAGGACACCCAACAGAGATATCATCAGGACCCTGTCGGACCCCTGGAGCAAGGAAGGCGGGGTGGCGATCCTGAGGGGCAATCTGGCTGTGAATACGGCCATCACAAAACCGGCGGCGATTGTGCCGGAAATGCATAAATTTGAAGGAAAGGCCCGCTGTTTTGATTCGGAGGAGAAAGCCAATCAAGCGATTCTGGATGGTGATGTGCAGGATGGCGACGTTGTGGTGATCCGCTACGAAGGGCCAAAGGGTGGTCCGGGAATGCGTGAAATGTATAAGGCCATGAAGCTTCTTTACGGAAAGGGTCTGGCCCTCAAGACGGCACTTGTGACAGACGGTCGTTTTTCCGGGACCAACAACGGGTGTTTTGTGGGTCATATCTCACCGGAGGCGGCCGAGGGGGGGGCTCTTGCCATTGTCGAGGATGGAGATCTGATCACCATCGATATCCCCAACCGGAACCTGCATCTCCATGTTCCAGACGAGGAGATCGAACGTCGTCTTGCCAAATGGCAAAGGCCCGAGCCAAAGTTCAAGAAGGGGTATCTCGCCCTTTACGCCCGTCTGGCTGAATCGGCTGACAAAGGAGCTATTATAAGACATAAATTCGATTAAAGATGAGTAAGCTCTCAATAAGTTCGGGCACCGTGGGGTTCAGCTGTTTCTCTCCGGCGCTCTCTAAACCAGTCGTCGTAGCGTGGCTGACCTTCAGAGGCAACATGCGTGGAGAGACCGTCGAGCATTTGCCATGTTAGACATTGCCATTGTCGCGGATGACTTGACCGGCGCTGCGGATACGGGTGTTCAGTTTTGTCCTTATTTTGGGAATACCATCTTGCTCTCTTATGCCGGTTTTGCACCTGAATCTGTGCACTCCCTTGACTTTCCCGTACAAGCCCTTGCCCTCTATTCCAATACCCGTGCCGCACAGGCCGGGTTGGCGCGGGAACGTTTGGGCCATGTCGCACGTGGGCTTTTGTCGCTTCAGCCGAAGTACACCTACAAAAAGGTCGATTCCTGTCTGAGAGGTAATCTGGGTGCTGAAGTGGAAGCGATGATGGATGAAATGGGGTACGACCTGAGTTGCATTGCCCCGGCATTTCCGGAGATGGGGCGTACCACCCTTCACGACATACACCTCATTTACGGGACCCCTGTGGACCAGACAGAACTCTTTAGGGATCCGGTCACGCCCGTGACGGAACCCCGGTTGTCTCGTGTTATAGAGGCGCAGGCACGCTATGGGGTGGCCCATGTGGATGTTGGCATTATGGAGGGCACGGACGAGGTGTTCGTCCGGGAGATCGACCGGCAGGTCGGCGCGGGGGTCCGGCATCTGGTCTTTGACGCCACATGCAGGGCCCACTTGGACAGGATTGTTTCCCAGGCCCTCGGTCTTCCAAAAAAAGTGTTGTTGGTGGGGTCTGCGGGTCTTGCCGGGAGTCTTGGAGCGCGTTTCTCCATGAAACCATTCCCCAAGGATAGTGGCCCCGGGGTTTTCCCAAGAGGGAAACATTTGATGGTTTGCGGTACTACCTCTGATCTCACAAGACGCCAGATGTCCACCTTGATCAAGACTTATCCGTATGAGGTGATGGCGTTTTCGCCGACCCTCCTGGGTGATGTGACCCGGCGTGATGAACTCGCCTCAAAGGCCGGCCCGGCAGCTTCGGCCTTGTGCGAAAGCAACGTCATTGTCACCATTGCCACCTCCGACAAAGGCAGGGCAGGGGTCCCAAAAGACCCGGGAACCGGATCGCCCGAGGAGATTGTGGGGGGTCTGGGGGTTTTCATTGCAGCGGTTTTAGAGAAAACGCGGCCGGCAACTCTTTTTCTTACTGGAGGAGACACGGCCAATGCGATCTTAAGGACTATGGGGGCCAGGGGAGTAAGGCTTTTTGAAGAAATCGTCCCCGGTATGGTGAAAGGCGCCATCATAGGGGGCTCCATAAACGACCTTCCCGTTGTCACCAAGGCGGGGGGGTTTGGCAAAGAAGATGCGCTTTTGTGTCTACACGAATACTGGGAGAATCGCATGAGGGGGGACCAAAATGAACGTTGACACCCGGCCGATTCTGGGGATATCCGTGGGCGACCCGGGGGGGATTGGGCCGGAAATAACGGTCAAGGCCCTGAACCGGAAGGACCTTTTTGATATCTGCCGACCCCTGGTTGTGGCCGATGGCCGTTTTATGGAGGACGTTATCCGGTTCACCGGACTGCCCTTGACCCTGAACAGGATCGCAAGGCCTCAGGACGGACTGTTCAGTTCCGGCACCATGGATATACTCCATATGGCCAATATGGATATGGATCGATTGAGGTATAAAGAAGTAAGACCCGAACAGGGCAAGGCCTCCTTTGAGTATGTGACCAGGGTCATCCAACTCGCATTAGAGCGAGACATCGACGGCACCGTAACGGGTCCCATCAACAAGGCAGCCGTCAATGCCGCGGGGCATCATTTCGCCGGGCACACGGAGATCTACGCCCATCTGACCAACACCCGGGACTACGCCATGATGTTGACGCACGGTGACTTTCGCGTGGTCCATGTCTCCACCCACGTGAGTCTGAGAGAGGCCTGCGACCGGGTAAAAAAGGATCGGATCATCCGGGTGATCGGGTTGACCTGCGAGGCCTTGATGAAACTGGGCATACGGGCGCCAAGGATCGGTGTTGCGGGCATCAATCCCCACTGCGGGGAGGGGGGGATGTTCGGTCGAGAGGAGGTGGAGGAAATCCTGCCTGCCGTGGAACAGGTGCAGAAATCAGACAAGATGATTGAGGGCCCGATTCCCGCCGATACGGTGTTCCCCAAGATGAAAGGGGGCATGTATGATGCCGTGGTGGTCATGTATCATGATCAGGGCCACATCCCAATGAAATTGCTTGGATTTCAATATGACGAACAAACCGGAACATGGGGGGCCATGTCCGGTGTGAATGTTACCCTGGGGCTTCCCATTGTCAGGACATCCGTGGACCATGGAACTGCGTTTGGAAAGGCAGGGGAGGGGAGGGCTAATCCTCAATCCATGATCGAGGCCATCCGGCTTGCCGCCCTGCTTTCAAGAAAGGAACGGGTGTGACGGATATCCATATTTCCATGGGGCGCAGATCAGGATGTTTGAGGGCGTGGGCAGGTGTCCGGGTTTCAAGTTGGCCGTTTTTTCTCAGAAACCTTATTATTTTTTTCGGACTCATTGAGAAGTTACGACAAAAGAGAAAGGATAGCGTTCTGTTATGAAGAAACGAATTATCGTTGGTATTTCAGGGGCAAGCGGTGTGATTTATGGGATACGAATACTCGCCCAACTCAGGGAGAAGGCGTTCGAAACCCATCTTGTCATATCCGAGTCAGGGAAGAAGAACATTGAGATCGAAACGGACTATTCTATCAATCAAGTGGAGGTGATGGCGGATTATGTCTACGACAGCAGGGACGTGGGCGCAACACTGGCGAGCGGTTCGTTTCTGACCGATGGTATGGTGGTTGCCCCGTGTACCATAAAGACCCTATCCGGCATCGCCAACTCATACACCAACAACCTCCTTGTCAGGGCCGCGGATGTGACCTTAAAGGAAAAACGGAAACTGGTACTCGTTGTACGGGAAACTCCCCTTCACAAGGGGCATCTCAGGCTTATGACCATGGCCGCCGACATGGGGGCCCATATCTTGCCGCCCATTCCCTCTTTTTATCATGCGCCCAAGACGATTGACGATATCATCAACCAGACCATCGGAAAGATATTCGATTTTTTCCATATTGAACACGACCTTTTTAAACGCTGGGGCGAGTAAGAGGGGTGTTTAGTATTCCGGGGGTAATTCCCTGAGTTGGGCCAGGGAAAAGACCGGGCCATCCTTGCATACGTATTGATCCCCGATATTGCATCGTCCACACATTCCGATACCGCATTTCA
>JABMQV010000504.1 GCA_013203065.1 Desulfobacteraceae bacterium
GTAATGATATCCCAAGGGTTTGGCTCCAGCTGCTTCATACTTAAGGAAATCCGATTTTTGGCAACATCAAGGCTCAAGACCATGGCCTCCACCGAGTCGCCGGTGTCCAAGATCTCAGAGGGATGCCGGGGCTTTCTTGCCCAAGACATTTCAGAAATGTGAACAAGGCCCTGCACGCCTTCTTCCAATTCAATGAAGGCACCGTATTTTTTTAGTCCCGCGACTCGGCCTGCAACTTTGGTACCTTCAGGATATTTATCTTGAACGTCACTCCATGGATCACCACTCAACTGTTTGATTCCGAGGGATACCCTTTCTCTCTCTCTATCGAAATTCAAGACCTTGACGGTTATCTTGTCACCAACTTGATGAATTTCTGAGGGGTGTCCTATCTTGCTCCATGACATATTGGTAACGTGAACAAGCCCGTCAATCCCGCCCAGATCAATAAAGAGGCCATAATCGGTGATATTGGTGACCGTTCCATCAACGACTGCGCCTTCCTCGAGGTTTTCAAGTGTTTTTTCCCGCAATTCCCTTCTCGCTTCCTCTAAAACAGCTCGACGGGATATCACGATATTCCCTTGTCGTTTTTCGTACTTTATAATCTTGAAGTCATTCTCAGTCCCGATGAGAGGATCCAGATCCTTGGCTGGAGGCAGGTCGGCCTGAGATCCAGGTAAAAATGCCGGCAAGCCAATATCCACGGAAAGCCCCCCTTTTACCTTAGAGATGATTTTTCCTCTCACGGTACCCTGACTTTTATAGACCGTTTCAATGTCATCCCATATCTTGACACTTGCTGCCTTTTCCTTTGAAAGAATGACCCGACCATCTTTATCCTCTTTTTTCACCAGAAGGACATCCACCTGGTCACCCACGGCGGCCGTGAGCTGACCCTCTGAATCTATAAATTCAGCGATCTGAATCACTCCTTCTGACTTGTAACCGATATCAACCAGGACATATTCTTTGTCTAGCTGAACAATTTGCCCTCTGACAATCTTTCCTTCCTGGATGCTTTTCATGCTCTCTTCGTACAATTCCATAAAGTCACGGCTATCCTGGATGTTTTCCTCTGTTTCATTGAGATCCTCCGCCGCCTCTGCAGGAATACCATTCCGGTCATACGCGAAGGTGAGATCCGCGTTTTCAGCTGCGAAAAGTTCACTTCCTGCCACTTCACTTGTCCCTTTTTCCATAAACTTGAATACTCCCAAACTTAATATGGTTTCTAATGCCCCGCCCAGTTGCTGCAGTGTTGCCGTGTAAACAATGAGTTAGGTAATCCCTGGGGTCCAGTACACCTTGTTTATCTCTCGATTTTTGCAAAAAATTTGTCAAACAAAAGGGCATCTCGTCTCAACGCAACAAGATGCCCTTAACAATCGCAATCAAGAAAATTACAATCTAGTAACGTTCTTGGCCGCAGGTCCTCGGTTGCCTTCTTCGACTTCAAAGCTCACCCGCTCACCTTCATCAAGGCTCTTGAACCCGGACATGTTGATGGCGGAGTGGTGCACAAATACGTCACCACCGTCTTCCTGCTCAATGAAACCGAATCCCTTTTTGTCACTGAACCATTTCACAGTTCCTTGTACCATAGGACTAACCTCCTTTCTGAGAATATTATGCTCCCAAAAAATCAGGTTGCCCTTCTGGTAAAGAACCGTCACAACAGTCTACAACCCGCGAAACAACTAAATACCAATCGTTCGAATAAATTTTTGAAGCATGAAAGAGGAATTTAAGCATGTAAACTTCAAAGTCAACCAAAAGGGTCAAAAAACATCATTTTAAACCTATTTGGTCAATCAGTTCAACGATAGGATTCTTTTCCACTTTGTTCTCCTGTCTGGCCGGAATACGGCTGGACATTCACGGAAAGACCTGCTTCCTTGTTTCTTCCAGCCAAAGGCCCAATCCCAGATTGTGAGTTTTCTTCCAAAATCTTTACCTCCAGAGGCTTTACAACCGTGGGTTGAAGGAATACCATAACGGACTCGTTTTATCCGCCGACTTCTAAGTTGATTTCTAAAGAGGACTGAACACAGACAATCTTGCGTAATGAGGGCACATGCACATGAAAAACTCATTGGATGCATTTCTGAACCCAAAATCTGTCGCGGTCATCGGTGCAACCGACAGGCCAGGGTCTTGGGGTTCATTCATCATGCAGGGCCTCCTGTCAAAGGACTATGCCGGAAGGATATATCCGGTAAACCCAAATGCGGAAACGGTCTTTGGCATCCCTGCCTTCCAGCACATAAATGATATTGGCGACCCGGTCGATCTGGCAATCATCACGATACCATTGGATTCAGTAGAACGGGCAATTGCAGACTGCGGGCAAAGGCAGGTAAAAGGGGCGACCATAATCACAGCAGGATACGGGGAGGCTTCCAAAGACGGTAAGGCGAAGGAAAACACCCTTGTCCGTATGGCCCGATCTCATGGCATGCATCTCCTCGGCCCAAACGTCAGCGGAACCTTCAACCTCCATGCCGATTTCAACGCGTCGGCATCACCCGCAGAACATCTGCTGTGTAACAGGATTGCCGCCGTCTGCCAAGGTGGTTACGCCTTCTACGATCTCCTTGCCTCTGGCTTTTCAAGGGGTATGGGCGTGGGGAAATTCGTCCACACGGGGAACGAATGCGATGTCACAGCCACGGATTTCCTGGAGTATTTCGGAGATGACCCCGATGTGGAGGTCATCCTTATGTACCTTGAAACCGTCCGGGATGCCCGGCGCTTCGTTGAGATGGCTAGCCGGATCTCGAAGGTAAAGCCCATTGTGGTTTATAAGGGAGGACGGACACGGGGATCAGCCCGTGCGGCAGAAAGCCATACCGGGGCCTTATCGGGGGTGAAGGAACTTTACGAAGGAGTCCTGCATCAGACCGGGATTATCGCCTCCCCCACCATGGAACTTTTGCTCCCCCTCGGTCATGCCCTGCTTGAACGGCCCCCCATGCGTGGCAAAAGGGTGGCCATCGTCACCATGGGGGGATCATGGGGGGTGGCCCTCTCAGACGCCTTGGAGGAACTCGGGCTCACCGTACCTGAACTGAGCCAGAAGCTCCAGCAATCATTGAGAGGCCTTGGCATGCTTCCGAGGGCGTCAACAAAGAATCCGGTTGATATCGGCGCATCAGGGCTCTTTTTTGAAGAGGACGTCATCCTGGCCATCGGCAGAGAAATCCTTTCCTCGGGAGAAGTGGACGCCGTGGTTCTCCATGGCATGGGGAGACCGGGGATGCTCCGGGAGGGTGCCCCGGCCAGACTCAGGATCTTCCTCGATATCAACAAGCGGATAATCAGCGGTTTCAACAAAATGGAAAAAGAAACAGGTCTCCCCGTCCTCATCGGGAGCATTTATACCCCCTGGGAAAGCCAGGTGGTTTGCGATCTCAATGAACAGGGGATAAGGATCTATAACCGGCTCGACGAGATCGCCCAGATCCTGTGCTTGATGCACAAATGGCGGCAAAAAAAGAGGCGTTGGGGATTACTGGACGGATAAATATCGACCCTATGGCGAGACCATTGCAAAACGTCCCCTTTTGGAAACCCCTGATCGTTGTTGGAGATGCCAATTTCCCACCGGTTGAATACATTGAGAATGGAAGGGTCAAGGGATTTAATACGGAGATATGGCAAGAACTTTCCAAGGCTATGAACCGACCTGTAGAAATACGATTAATGCTTTGGAAAGATGCTCAGCAGAAAGTCCTGAATGGAGAGGCAGATGCACTAACCCTTCTGGGTCGAACAAAACAAAGAGGAAAGTTGTACGATTTTTCGGAACCTACTCTGATTTTTGAATTCTGTTTCTTTATCAGAAGTGATGATGTGCCCTTTGAAACCATTAAAGATTTTGAGAGAAGAACCATTGGCGTCACTAAAGGAGGTTACGCAAGAGAAGTCTTGGAGTCTCATAAGAATATCAAGCTCCTGTTCATAAAGAATAACTTGGAAGGTTTTCAGCTTCTCACCTCCGGAAAGATAGACGCAGTGGGCACAGACAAATGGGTGGGAGCATACACCATTCAGAAACATCAAATTAAGGGCATTAATATCGTTGAGAAACCATTTGCAAAGAATATCGCCGCCATAACTGTAAAAAAGGGAAACCTCAAACTTTTGAATGAAATCAATAATGGAATTGAGAAACTAAATAAAGATAAAGCTATACAAACAATCCTTGATAAGTGGTGGCCAAAAGAAGTTGTTTTTCTGACCAAGGAAACAATTAAGAGGATAATCATCACAGGTGTTACGGCGTTCTTGATCGCTGTAATTGTTTTTTCTTTATTATGGATTATTCTGCTAAAGCGGCAGGTAAATCGTAAAACAGGGCAACTGAGGCAGGAAATAGAAGAGCGCAAGCGGGCCGAGCAGGAGAGAATAAAGCTCCAAGAACAACTCCACCGTGCCGAAAGGATGGAATCCCTGGGACTCATGGCAGGAGGCATTGCCCACGACCTGAACAACATCCTCTCAGGGATTGTAAGTTAGGGGAATATCAGGGTCATGGAGAGAGGATTCTGGTTGTGGATGATGAAGAGAGACAGAGAGAAATCGCATGCGGAATGCTGACCAAACTTGGGTATATTGCTGAAGCGGTTTCA
>JABMQV010000505.1 GCA_013203065.1 Desulfobacteraceae bacterium
AAATTCCCACGGGCCGGGATAGCCCTTTGTTAGTTCTGCCTTTCGCTCCGGTGGTGAGAAAAAGAGAAAAATGTCCAGATCGTCTTGATTATCTTGGGAGGATTTGAAATCTGAGGCTATTCCCAGGGTACGCCGGAGGAGTTTCTGATAGAGGTTCATGGCCCTTTCCAGGCCAATTTCTCTCCCGAGCCGAGTCTTCACCCTCCCTGCCTCAGGGTATTTCAGAAACACTATGAGGGCTTTACGAGGAAGTGCCATTGCCTAGCGTGTTCTTTGGTTTGCATGCCTCCGGGCCGCCCTGGGGACCCGGGCATCGCCACACCCGAGATCCACAAGGATGTCCCACCGATTCATGGATACGGCATTCAGGAAGGTTTGGATCATGTCTCGAGAGGTAGCGACAAATGGTGCTCCTCCGGTGACCGGAAGTGCCTCCCCTGCCGCTACCACGTACAAGAGCTTCAGGCTGAAAAGCATACCCGCCAGTATCAAGAAAATATAAGCCCAGGTTGGCATCCCATCCCTCCGCGTTTCCGTAGCCGTTCACGCCTATCTTATAAACGATTGCCGGGAGCCTGTCAAAGTTTGCCCTATTGCTCCCCGCGGCCCACTTGCGAAAGATACCCTTCAGATCTGAAAAATAGAAAATAGCCCTTTCAGGGCTTGCTTTTGGAGGCAAAATCTCCTAATAGTAGAAAAGAAGTTCAACTTGGCGGATGCGAGAACCATTTTCTATACACCACGGGGAGGGCCCTATGGAAATCGAAGAAGTGAGACTGGAGAATTTGGATGTGGAAGGGTTTATAAGCGAACAAGTGGAGGACATCTCTTCTACCGTGGGGAACGGCCTGGCTGTCAACGCCCTGTCGGGTGGTGTCGACTCTTCGACCGTTACCATGATTGCCCACAAGGCCTTGGGCGACAGGCTCAAAACATACTTCATTGACAGCGGGTTGATGAGAGAAGATGAACCGGAACATATTGCCGGACTATTCAGAGATCTGGGAGTTCATGTGGACCTCATTGACGCAAAGGACCGTTTCCTTGACGCACTGAAGGGGGTATTGGATCCTGAAGAAAAAAGAGAGGCTATTACCCATACCTTTTATGCAATCGTGTTTGCAGAACTCGCCAAGAAATCCGGGGCAAAGTATGTCCTCCAGGGAACAAATTTTACAGATGTGGAGGAGACAGTTGCGGGGATCAAGAGGCAGCATAATATTATTGAACAACTGGGAATTGATCCGGAAAAGGAGTATGGATATAAGATCATTGAACCCCTGATACAGCTTAGGAAACCGGCAATAAGGGCCCTCGGAAAACAACTTGCCCTGCCCCGAGAGCTCTATAGCAGACCCCCGTTTCCCGGACCTGCCCTGGCTGCGAGGATCATCGGAGAGGTCACCGGTGAGAGAATAGAAACCGTAAGAAAAGCAACCAAGGTAGTCGAAGAAGAATTGTGTGATACGGGAGCTTTTCAATACCTGGCGATTCTTCATCAAGACAGGGTCACCGGGATTAGGAATGGAAAAAGAGACTACGGTCTACAGATAGAGGTAAGATGCTGGGATAGCGAAGACGCCATAACCGGCTCGCCCACAAACCTCCCCTATGAAACCCTGAGTGGGTTAGCAGAACGAATAACGGGAGAAGTACCGGGAGTTGTAAGCGTAACCTACAGCATAAGCAAGAAACCGCCTTCAACAATAGAAGCTGTCTAGTTTTGATTTTGAGATCTCTTTCAAGAGCCTTTTACTCTCACCGCGGAGACAGGCGAGGAGGATTGATGTGGTAAGAGTAGGAACGACTACAAAAAACTGTTTTGTGGAGGCAAAAAATGGATATACCCCTCGGTGCAAATGTGGAGTGTTCGGACGGCCCGGTTGGCACTTTGACAAACATAATTCTCAATCCAGCAACCGAGACCGTTACACACCTGGTCGTAAACGAGCACGGCTTTGCCGGCTCTGAACGGTTGGTCAGTGAGGATTTCGTAAAGGAAACAACACAGGATACTATCTTCCTGTCCATCAGCAAGGAGGAATTTCAAAGTTTGGAGGATTTTGTGCAGACCGAATTTCTCCCCTCGGACATCCCTGCCTTTATGGCTGATGGATACCTTGCGTGGCCAATGCAGGAATGGGTTCCACCGATTTTACAACACGAGGCGGTCCCGCCTGGAGAGTTCTCGGTCCGGAAGGGAGCAAAGGTCTGTGCATTGGACGGACATGTCGGACGGGTCGACGAGTTTCTGGTTGAAAAGGAAAACGGCCACATCACCCATCTGATCCTAAGGGAAGGTCATTTATGGGATAAAAAAGATGTGTCCATCCCCGTTGATCAGATCGACAGATACGAAGACAAATGCGTGTATCTGAAGATGGACAAAAAATCCGTTGAAGAACTTCCAGATATCCGCATAGATAGGGGAAAGAAGTAGTGTAAACGCATCTCTGCGGCAAGGCGTCAAAAATAGGCTAAGGGTGGTATTTTTTTGACCCAATGTGGCATCTGTGCTACACTTTTCACTTCAGGGCTTTCGCAACAATCAACCTAACTATCCGAAGTTTATAGCGATATTTTTTATCGGTCAAAATGGCAAGGATTTTGCATATTTATTGAACAAAGTGTCTTCGCTGATCTTTGAAATGTGCACACATGATAAAACTGTCGTTAATACCTTAAGTGCCATTGGCACTTAATTGGCTTCTCGGATGCGCGTGCATCTTCTCTTTCTAGTATCTTTAAACATCAGGAGGAAAGATCAGTTACGAAGGGAATAACGGCATTGCGGGAAGCCATATCTTGAACACCCCTCCATTTCGACCCCCTTGCACCAGGCAGAGCCATCAATTGGCTCTGCCTTTTTTTTGCCTTTTCCGCTTGGCCGGCTGCTTGCTTCGCAAGAAACAGACCCTTGACACCAAGCCACCTTTACCTTATCCTGCTGCTATTTCGAAAGGACTTATTGCCATGTTGTCCCTGGCATTTCATACCTGCCGGTGGTGCTACTTTACGCCATCGGGCTAGAGAAGCTGGGTCGTCATGCTGAATACACTTCTTTTTGTCCTGATTCTTGGGCCCTTTATTGCCGCAGCCCTTTGTTTGATTATCAGAATCAGCCACATCCGTTCCTTTATCGTTCTTGCAATGGGCTGCCTGCTCGTCGCCGCTTCGCTCCTCCTCTTTACAAAAGGCCACTTTTTCCACACACCCCCTCCGCTCCTGGGCATCCCAACCCACTGGTGGATTTTGTGGGGAGACGACATCCTTCTCTTTACCATGTTATATTACGGGTTCAAACACCGACACCTCCTCAGCAAAATCCTCATCATCTTCCAAATTGTATGCCTTGATTATTTTGAACTTTTTATAGTCGATCACAGCAAGACCTTCCCCCTCTTTGTTGCCGACAACCTCTCCCTTATCATGGTCCTTATCATATCCATCGTGGGTTCGCTTATCTGTGTATTCGCCATCCCTTACATGAATAAACACGAAGAAGACGAGGAGCTCAAAAAATCCAGACAGCCAAGGTTTTTCGCCTTTCTTCTGGTGATTATAGGGGCCATGAATGGTCTTGTCCTATCCAACAATATCATCTTTATGTATATGTTTTTCGAGGTGACCACCCTGGGCTCCTTCATGCTGATCAGTCATGACCAAACCGAGACCGCTCTCAATAATGCGGTTCGGGCCCTTTGGATGAATTGCCTTGCCGGAGCAGCCTTTATCGTGGCCATGATCTGGGCCTACGTAACCCAGGGCACCGTTGACGCCCAAAAACTCATTCAGGCAGGCCACATGGGCGGGATCATGCTAACCCCGCTCGCCCTCCTGTGCTTCGCCGGTATGGTTAAGGCCGCCCAGATTCCATTTCAAAGCTGGCTCCTGGGGGCCATGGTTGCCCCCACCCCCACCTCGGCCCTACTCCACTCAAGCACCATGGTCAAGGCTGGGGTTTACATCGCGCTTCGGTTTGCCCCCGGTTACGCAGGCACCTTCCTGAGCCAGTGTCTGGCCGTATGCGGCGCCTTCACGTTCCTGGCCGCCTCCGCCATGGCGGTGAGTCAGAGCAACGGTAAAAAAATCCTTGCATACTCCACCATTGGCAATTTGGGCCTCATCTTTGCCTGTGCCGGCATAAACACCCCCGCGGCCATCACCGCGGGGATTCTGTTGATTATATTCCACGCCTTTTCAAAGGCCCTGCTCTTTCTTTGTGTAGGAGATATTGAACAGCATATCGGCAGCCGCGACATCGAGGTTATGCGCGGGCTCTACGCCAAGATGCCCCGAACAGCGATTGTGGCCCTGCTCGGGATCATCACAATGATGCTCCCCCCATTCGGCGTACTCTTGAGCAAATGGATGGCTATCGAGGCAGCATCCAAACATCTCTTCGTCATGGTCCTTCTGGCCGTGGGGAGTGCCTTTATGGTCATGTATTGGGCCAGGTGGGCCGGGATCTTGTTGAGCGCCCCATACGGATCGCGTGTGACACCCGAAAGACAAGGGGTACTGACACGCCTTCCGCTTTTGGTTTTGGTGGGAGGTGCGGTAGTCCTGAGCCTGTGCGCCCCCTTACTCTATTCTAACCTCGTCGCTCCAATCCTCTCCGCCCCTTCCTTTTCGGTTCGGGCAGGGATATTCGATAATCCCACGGGAGCATTTCTGCTCTATCCGGTTATCCTGGTCCTCGGTTTGGGATTCATTTACGCCGTCTACGCCGCCAGGAAAGCCCGAAAGGCTCGCACCTCCGGCCCCTATCTGAGTGGTGCGCAAACAAAGGACCCAGAGTGGTTTGAAGGCCCCATGAGGAAACCGGTGGCCGTTTCGTCCCAAATTTACTACTTTGAATCCATCTTCGGTGAGGAGAGACTGACGGTCTGGTTTAACATTTTCGGGGGAATGCTTCTGGCACTCCTCATAGGAGGGGCGCTGTGATCAGAGGCGTGATTTTGGTAACTATCGGCGTCGTTGTGGCCCCCCTGCTGGGCGGCCTGATCGCTGGTGTGGACAGACGATTGACCGCCTGGTTCCAATCGCGCTACGGCCCTCCTGTCTGGCAACCGTTTTTCGACGTAATGAAGCTCTTTGGAAAAGAGAAACTGGTGGTCAATGGTTGGCAGGTATTTTGCGCCCATATCTATATCACAGCGGCCATGCTCGCCGTTGTCCTCTTTTTCCTCCAGTCCGATTTACTCCTGATCTTGTTTGTCCAGGCCGCGGGTGCCATCTTTCTGGTCATTGGTGCCTTCTCGGCCACATCGCCTTACAGCCAGCTGGGGGCCAATCGCGAGCTTATCCAGATCCTGACCTATGAACCGTTAATTATCCTGGCATTTGTGGGCATCTATCTAGTGACAGGCAGCTTCAAGATCTCTCAAATCCTGTTACAAACAAAGCCTCTCCTCGCGAGCCTCCCACTCCTTTATATAGCCCTGTGCTATGCCCTGACCATAAAGCTCCGCAAGTCCCCGTTTGATTTTTCCACCTCCCACCATGCACACCAGGAGTTGGTGAAGGGATTTTTGACCGAATATTCCGGGCCTTATCTGGCCCTGGTGGAGATAGGCCACTGGTATGAAGTGGTCCTGATTCTGGGGTTGTGTTCACTTTTCTGGGCCACCAGCTGGATCGGCATAATCGTCCTCGTGGGCGTTACCTATCTGTGCGAAATCCTTATAGACAACACCACGGCCCGAATGACCTGGCGGTGGATGCTCGGTTATGTCTGGACCATAGGACTCGCCATGAGCTTTGTAAACCTCATCTGGCTGCATGGGCGATAAGGGTCGGCTATGGACACCATCAAGACATTCATTGGGAAATCCCGAATCAAATCTCCATGGCTGCTGCACTTTGACTGCGGCAGTTGCAATGGATGCGACATCGAGGTCCTTGCCTGCCTAACTCCGGTCTACGACATTGAGCGTTTTGGCATCATCAATGTGGGCAACCCCAAACACGCCGATCTTCTGCTGGTGACCGGCACCGTAAACCACCGCAACAAGAAGGTCCTGACCAATCTGGCCGAACAGATGCCTGAACCAAAGATCGTTGTGGCCCTTGGCTCCTGCGGTCTGTCAGGAGGCGTATTCCGGGAGGCCTACAATGTGATAGGCGGTGTGGATAAGATCATCCCTGTTGATGTCTATGTTCCGGGTTGCCCACCCAAACCGGAAGCCATTATCGACGGGGTGGTCATGGGCCTGGCAAAGTTCGCCCAAAAAAAAGGGGATGCGTCGTGAAAGAGGAAGTGATTTCTGTAACGCCAGACACCCTCGGAAATAAGATAGCAGAAATGAAAAAGAACGGGTATCGATTTGTCACCATGTCCTGCGTAGAGCTTGACGCAGACACCGTGGATATCCTTTACCACTTTGATAAGAATCTGGAACTCGGGCACTTCAGACTTACAATACCAAAAAACGAGGCAGCCCCGAGCATATCACCGGTCTACTTTGCCGCCTTTCTCGTGGAAAACGAAATCCAGGACCAATTCGGCATCCGTTTTGACGGCCTTGTCATCGATTACAACCGCACACTGTATCTTGAAGAGGAAGTCCAGCGCGCGCCCTACTGTAGAATCGCCGTTTCCAATGTGGAGGGGAGCGAGGGAGATTAGACATATCAATGGCAAAAACGATCCTACCCTTCGGACCGCAGCATCCGGTCTTTCCTGAACCGCTTCATCTGAAGCTCGTCCTTGAAGATGAAATCGTCAAGGAAGCCGTACCCGCACTCGGATATGTCCATCGCGGACTTGAAAGGCTTGCTGACATCCGGGACTACCACCAGATGATCCAAATCTGCGAACGCGTCTGCGGTATTTGCTCCACCATACACGCCCAATGTTACTGTCAGGGGATCGAGGAGCTAATGGGTATCGAGGTCCCTGCCAGGGCCGAATTCCTACGGGTCATCTGGGCGGAAATACTTCGTGTTCAGAGCCATCTCTTGTGGCTCGGGCTGTTTGCCGATTCCTTTGGGTTTGAAAGCCTGTTCATGCAGTGCTGGAAAATCCGTGAAAGGGTCATGGACATCAATGAGGCCACCGGTGGAAACAGGGTAAATGTCTCGGTGAATATCATTGGCGGTGTAAGACGCGACCTGGATCTTGACATGACACGCTGGATCCTCTCGGAGCTGGATTTGGTGGAACAGGAAGTGAAGCGGCTGGAAAAGGTCCTGCTTCACGACTATACAGTAAAAAAACGGACTGTGGGAAAGGGGGTCTTGACAAAGGACCAGGCCCTTGAACTGGGTGCGGTGGGTCCCGTCCTGCGTGGCAGCGGGGTGGCGCAGGACATACGCCAACTTGGTTATGCCGCTTACGGCGACCTCTCCTATACGCCTGTGGTGGCCGAGGATGGGGATGCCTATTCCAGAAATAAGGTCAGATTTCTGGAGACCTATCAGGCCATTGCGCTCGTGAGAGAGGCCATATCCAAACTTCCTCCGGGCGAAATTAGTGTCAAGGTCAAAGGCAAACCCGAAGGGGAAATCGTCAGCAGGGTTGAACAGCCCCGGGGTGAGTTGATGTATTATATCAAGGGAAACGGCAAAAAGAATCTGGACAGGCTGCGGATCAGGACACCCACCTTTGCCAATATTCCGCCGCTTTTGAGTATGCTCCCGGGGATAGAACTGGCCGATGTCCCGGTGATTGTCCTGTCCATTGACCCGTGCATCAGTTGTACAGAAAGGTAACAGGGGGAACCATTGTGTTTAATATGACGCCAAACGTTCTCCGAAATTTCTTCAGCAAGAGCGCAACCAGGCTTTACCCAAA
>JABMQV010000506.1 GCA_013203065.1 Desulfobacteraceae bacterium
ATGCGCAGGAGTGGGATGCGTGAGAAGTCGGACGAGCGTATCCTGGGCGGTGGTGAATTTGTGAGCCAACTTATTGAACAGTCCGATGAAATAAGGAAAGAGCAGTTTTTGGACGGGAAAGGCCTTCAACACATATCTCACCTGATTGAGGAGATTTGTGCGGAGGAAGGGGTTAGTGTTGAGGCCCTCAAGGCAGGGAGTCGTCGGCGGGAAGTCACGAAAATAAGGGCTAGATTGGTTGGCAAACTCGTGGAAGAATGCGGGCTCTCATTAACTGAGGCTGGACGCCAACTTGGTGTCTCGGCTTCTGCGGTGGCCATCGCCCTTCGAAGAAGGGATGAGCAAAGGAGAAGTTAGTATAGTTTCTAAAGGACGTCCCCTACGGAGGTTTGGATAATGTTTTCAAAAATTCTTGTTGCAAATAGAGGTGAGATTGCGCTCAGGGTGATTAGGGCCTGCAAAGAGCTGGGGGTAAAGAGCGTCGCGGTTTATTCCGAAGCAGACGCCACCTCCTTGCATCTCCAGCTGGCTGATGAGCAGGTATGTATAGGACCTCCCATCAGTTCGGAAAGCTATCTAAATATGGAAGCCATCATACATGCGGCCAAGAAGACAGGAGCAGACGCAATACATCCCGGCTACGGATATTTGGCGGAAAGTGAGGAATTTGCCAAGACATGCGAGGAACTTGATCTTGTCTTTATCGGCCCGACACCCCAAAACCTGAAACTGGCAGGAGACAAGATTACCGCCAAGGGTGTTATGGAAGATGGTGGGGTGCCGATCATTCCGAGCAGTCCGGGCGGGGTGGAAACGGTTGAAGAGGCCATCGCATTTTCCGCCGATATGGGCTATCCTCTGATGATAAAGGCCTCGGGCGGGGGCGGGGGCCGTGGCATGAGGATCTGCCAGAACGAGAAGATGCTTCTTGAAGAATTTTCAGTGGCAAAAATGGAGGCCCGCGCCGCCTTTGGAAATGATGAGGTGTATATAGAAAAATGTATTTCAGAACCCCGCCACATAGAATTCCAGGTCCTGGCAGACCGGCATGGTAATGTGATACACCTTGGCGAGCGAGAGTGTACCATACAGAGACGTTACCAGAAGCTTTTGGAGGAGTCGCCCTCTCCCAGGCTCACCGAGAACCTTAGGGAACGAATGGGGGATGCCGCCGTTACTGCGGCAAGGGCTGTCAAGTATTTCAACGCGGGCACGGTAGAATTCCTTGTGGACAAAGATGACAATTTTTATTTTATGGAGATAAATGCCAGGATCCAGGTGGAACATCCGGTCACGGAACTGGTAACGGGTCTGGACCTGGTCAAAGAACAGCTAAGGCTTTCATCCGGGGAAGAGCTGGGATATACATCTGGTGATATCAGGCAGAGGGGGTGGGCCATTGAATGCCGGATCAATGCCGAGGACCCGGATAGAAACTTTTTACCGTGCCCCGGGGTCATAGAAACGTATTCTCCGCCAGGAGGCTTTGGTGTGAGGCTGGACACCCATCTTTACCAGGGCTATGAATTGCCCATATTTTACGATTCCTTGATCGCCAAGCTTATCTCCTATGATCTTACAAGGGATGGCGCCATCCGGATCATGAGGAGGGCCCTCGAAGAATTCAGGATTTCACCCATAAAGACCACCATCCCGCTGCATCTCAAGATCATGAACGACCCTCAATTCCAGAAAGGGGAATTCAACACGGCCTTTATCGAAAGATTTGTACCAGATGAAAATGAAGACGAGTAGGGGGCGGATTGCGGCTTTGAACGAATTCCCTCAGACCAGGCCATTGATGAAATAGGTGTCTTGCAGGGTGCAGGCGGCAAAGGTGTAACCGTGGACGATACAAAGGGATTCCTCAAGGCTTATCACGATTTTAGGGATGCGGTTGATCTCACAAAGAGCGGGTTTTTGCCCAGCCGGGATGATCTGATCTGGTACATGCTCATGGGGGTCCCGAGGGTGCCGGCAGATGATGATCCGGGAGAAGATTCAGCCATTGTTGCCATTGACCAGAGGGTGAACATCTTAAAGGCGGTATTTGTGGAGACCAATAAAAACCAACCAGACGATTTCCTGGACCAGGGGCTCGCCATCTATGATCAGGCCGGTGAAAGAGCAAAGACCCTGCTAGAGGAAGGTGATTGACCGCAGGATCAAACAAGAAACAATTTTTTCACCTCTTCCTTTAATACCTTTCCCATCCTATTCTTTGGGAGCTC
>JABMQV010000507.1 GCA_013203065.1 Desulfobacteraceae bacterium
CAGTCAGCCTTGCCAATCGTTACGGGGCCGACCTCACGATTATGCATGTGATGGAAGACGTCTCTGCAACCCAGGAAATGCTGGTCATAAATGCGCTTGGTGGAAAAAAATGGTCGGAGATCAGAGACTCTAACAAAAAAGAGGTCCTGGACACCCTCAAGGAGCGTGTCGAGCAATTCTGCGCGGAGGTGAGCGGGGAGCACCCTGAATGCCCCTTTCTGATAAACGAAATCGTTGTTACCACGGGAAACCCCGTGGAAGAGATTTTGAAACAGGCAGAGAAGAAGGAGAGCGATCTCCTGGTGATGGGTGCCCACGGGCACGGCATCCTGGCCGGTGCAATGATAGGGAGCATCTCCAGGCGGGTATTGAGGCGGTGCAAAAAACCGGTTTTGGTAATCCGCCTCCCCCAGGAGAAAAGGGACTAGGCGCCAGACTTTCTTTCAATTTCCAGTCTCTTGAGTTCTTTTCGTATGATTTTACCGGTGGTGGTCATGGGAAGCTCCGTCACAAACTCGATTTCCCGTGGATATTCGTGAGCGGCTAATCTCGTCTTCACAAATTTCTTGATATCCTCTCCAAGCTCCGGACCGGGCGTCGCTTCGGGCTTGAGAATGACAAAGGCCTTCACGACCTCTGTCCGAAGCTCATCCGGGCTTCCCACAACGGCCACCATCGCTACTGAGGGATGCTTCATGAGGCAATCTTCGATCTCGGCCGGCCCTATGCGATAGCCAGCGCTGGTGATCAAGTCGTCCTTTCTGCCCACAAACCAGAAGTAGCCTTCGTCATCTTTTTTTGCCAGATCTCCCGAGAGCCACCAGTCATTCACATACTTCTCTTCGGTGGCTTCCGGGTTTTTCCAGTATTCAATACACATCACCGGATCGGGCCGCTTGATGCCAACTTCTCCAATGGTTCCCGGAGGCACCGGCATACCAGATTCATCTACCACCTCCACCTTGTGGCCGGGGATTGCCTTTCCCATGGAGCCGGGCCTGATTTCCATTATCTCTGAACAATTCCCCAGCACCAGGTTGACCTCTGTCTGGCCATAGAATTCATTTATGGTCAATCCCAACACCTCTTTACCCCAATCCAGGAGTTCTTCGCCCAATGCCTCGCCGCCGCTGCCAATGGTTCGCATGGAATAATCATGGCGGCTGCGCGGGTCCTTTACCTGGCGCATCATCTTGAGTGCGGTCGGAGGCATAAATGCGTTTTTGATGCCATATTTGGCGATGAGATAAAATGCCTCCTCGGGATCAAATTTCTTGGCGCGGTGGGCCACGACCGGAGTCCCAAAATGCCAGCTGGGTAAGAGTACGTCCATAAATCCCCCCATCCACGCCCAATCGGCGGGTGTCCAGAAAAGATCGTCTTCCTTTGGGAAGAAGTTGTGGGGGAACTGGATGCCCGGGAGATGTCCCAGGAGCGTTCGATGGGCATGAAATGCCCCCTTTGGGGGCCCGGTGGTGCCGGAGGTATAACTGATAAATGCAGGGTCATCTGCTTTTGTCTTGACCGGTTGAAATCGGCGGGACCCCTTTTCTATCAAATCCCAAAACTCCAACACCCCTTCCCTGCCCTGGCCCCGCACCAGCACAACCACCTGTAAATTGGACAGTTTCTCTCGTATTTCGAGAATCTTGGGGAGATTTGCCTCGTCAGTTATAATCCCTCTGGCCTCGCTGTTTGAAAGCCGGTACTCCAGGGCTTCCGTACCGAATAGGGTAAAGAGGGGGATTGCAATGGCCCCCATCTTGTATAGGGCAATGTGGGAGATCCCCGCTTCAGGGGATTGGGGCAGCATTATCCCCACGCGATCTCCGGGCTCAATACCGTGTGCCTTGAGACCATTGGCAAGCCTGTTTGACAGCCTCTTCAGGTCCCAGAAGGTATATTGCTCTACCTGGCCTTTTTCATCCTCATAAATCAGGGCCAGGCGATATCTCTGGTGTGCCCATTTGTCGCATATGTCCACACCCATATTAAAGTATTCGGGAATCTCCCACCTGAATGAGTTATAAACCTCATCATAGTCCTTTCCGGGCTTCAACATATCAAAACCTCCTACCTAACTTCAAAAATTATTGTTCTTTCCTTTCAGCATAGGTCAGCACCACACCGCCATCAAAGAGGAGATCGCCTCCGATCAGGTATCTGGCAAATCGGGAAAACCCAAACATAAACAGGTTCGCCACTTCTATGGGAGACATCATTTCCTTGATTCGGGAATGGCCCATCATCACATTCCGCACTACCGCTTCTGGAGAGATGCCCCGCTGCGCCGCCTGGGCCGGGATTTGTTTTAGTGTCAGAGGCGTCTTGACAAAGCCCGTGCTGACGGTAAAGGAACGGATCTTCCCGTCGCCCTCTGCAGAGATAGACTGGGTCAGGGCCCTAAGTCCGAACTTCATGATATTATAGGCAGGCTTATTCAGGGTGGAGATGTGTGCGTGAATCGAAGCCATGTTGCCGACTACCCCGGTACCGTCGCTGCTCTTTTCCATATGGGGAATGGTCAATTTAGAAAGATAAAACGGGGCCCGAAGCATGATGCGCTGCATCAGGTCATATTTTTCCATGGGGAAGTTCTCCAAGGCGTCGATGTGCTGGATGCCCGCAATGTTGACCAGGTATTTGATGGTCCCATGGTTTGCGGCCTCTGCTACGGCACGCTCAATATCTTCATCTTTGGTCAAGTCGGTCTTTACAAAGATCATCTGCCCCCCCATTTTGTGGGCCATTTCTTGGGTCTTGAGGCCTTCCCCTTCATCGATATCAAACCCTACCGTCTTCAGACCGTTTGCGGCAGCCGCAATGGCAGTGGCTCTCCCGATCCCTGTGCCTGCCCCTGACACGATACATACGTTATCGGCATTGAAATTATCGTCATCGAGGATCAGGATGTCCTCTCGCCCTATTCTTGGTTCACTGATATCCATTTCTCTACCTCGCTTTTTTTCTCCTGTTCTTATCAGTCCCTTATTTCCAACATCCAGGTTCCACTTACACCTTACGGTCCTTTCCCTCCCAGTATTGGGCCCGCAGTTGCCGCTTCAATATCTTTCCATAGTTGTTTTTTGGCAGTTCATCAACAAAATCTATTGTCCTGGGCTTTTTGTAGCTTGCGATGTGGTCTCTGCAGAAAGAAATCAGTTCTTCTTCCGTGGCAGATCGTCCCCCCACCAAAGCCACCACCGCCTTGATTGCCTCACCCCACTTTTTGTCTGGAACCCCTACGACTGCAACCTCCCTGACCGCAGAATGTCTTACCAAGACCTCCTCAATCTCGCGGGGATAGATGTTTTCACCTCCACTTATGATCATGTCCTTTGATCGGTCCATGATGAATAGATATCCGTTCTCATCCATATAACCCATGTCTCCCGTGTGGAGCCATCCGTTTTTGATGGTCTTGGCTGTGGTCTCGGGGTTGCGCCAGTAGCCCTTCATAACCAGGTCCGATCGGGTGACGATTTCTCCCGTTTCATTGGGGGGAAGCTCCCGGCCCCCGGTGCCAAATATGGTGACCTCCACATCGGTCCTTTGGATACCTGCCGAGCCGAGCCTTTTTATTTGTTCTACATTCCCCTCCAGGACATGATCGCCATGGGGGAGATAGGTGATGGTCATGGGAGATTCCCCCTGCCCGAACAGCTGGACCAGGCAGGGGCCCAGTTTTGTAATGGCCTCCTTCAGATCTTCCACCAGCATGGGGGCGCCCCCATAGACGAGGGCCTTTAGCGAGCTGTGATCATAGCGGAACACCGCGGGGCTATCCGTCATTAACTTAACCATGGTTGGGGCAGCAAACATATTCGTGACCCGGTACTTCTCGATGGTCTTGAAAACGAGTTCTGGGTCGAATGACTTGGACTCCGGGATAACATTTAGTCCCGCCTTACCGATATTGGGCAGTGCGTATAATCCGCTCCCGTGCGACAGGGGCGCAGCATGGAGGATTACCTCGCCAGGGCCGAAGTCGGGACATATATCCGCATAGAAATTCATGCTCATGGCCATAAGATTACGATGTGTCAACATGGCGCCTTTGGGCATGCCGGTTGTTCCGGATGTATAAAAAAGCCAGGCCAGATCATCCGGTTGGACA
>JABMQV010000508.1 GCA_013203065.1 Desulfobacteraceae bacterium
GACCTTTTTTCTGGAGAGTAAAGATATTCAAGGAGTGATAAACATTGAAGCCGTCAATGAAGAACATAACCCTAGCCATGGTCAAGTTCTCCAGGCAAAAAAAATCCCGTGGTTTTTAGGCCACGGGGACCCATGAAGCCGAAGCGACACGGGGATGAACCGATTAAAGACATTATCGGCATTTTTCCGAAAAATTCAAGTAAAAAGTGAATCAAATGCATAATAATTCATGATTTCTGAATAAAAGCATTACACCCTGATAGACCTTAAAAGTGTGACAAATGTGACAAAAATTATTTTTTCTGCCTATTTTCTTTCTATTGCTTATACACCTCAATCATAAGAATATCAATAAAATAAGGGGTTCCAGTATGTTACCGGAACCCCTTTAATGTCATTACGAGTGAGGTGCTCTACCAGCTGAGCTACGGTGGCTGAAGTTGTGTGTCGCTGACTATAATTTTTTTTTGTGGTCGTGTCTACGTTTTTTCGTAGCCGATCTTGGAGGTGTTTTATGAAGGAACCAAAGGATTATATTATTTTTCCCCTGGATTTACCCACCTATAATGAGGCCATGTCTTACGCTGAACGCCTTGCCGAGCACGTAGGCCTTTTCAAGGTGGGCCTGGAACTATTCATAAGCCAGGGCCCTGACATCATCAAATCCCTTCAGGATGCCGGAAGCGCCGGCATATTCCTCGATCTAAAACTTCACGATATCCCGGCCACAGTAAAAAGAGCCTTTCTAGCGGCCAGCCGTCACGGTCCCGAATTTGTGACGGTCCATTGCGACGAGGGGGGAGAAATTCTGAGAACCGTGGCGGAAAACAACCCGGGTGGCACAAAGATACTGGCCATCACCGTCCTCACAAGCCTTGACCAGAAAAAATTGAAAGACCTGGGTTATGCTGAAAAATATGCCAAAGACCTTTCGGCCTTGGTCCTCTTGAAGGCCCATATGGCAAAGGCGGCCGGATGCCATGGCGTAGTCTGTTCCGGGCTTGAGGTAGGGGCGATCAAAAGGGAGCTGGGCCCTGACCTGATTGCCGTAACGCCCGGGATACGCCCGGCATGGTCCGTCGTGGATCAAGACGACCAACGGCGGGTGGTGACTCCGGCAGATGCCGTCAAAAACGGGGCCGATTATGTGGTAGTGGGTCGCCCCATCAGGGACGCAAAAAGGCCATCGGATGCGGCCAAAAGAGTTGCCGAAGAAATCGAAGATGTCTTTTTGAAGGGTGAGAACTAAGGGCCTGCGCAAAAACAACTTCACATTTTCGCATTCCGGCTTCAGGCCATCTTCGGTCGCGCCTCAATCGCAAAATCCTCGAAATAGCACTACTATTCCTATGGTTTTGCTCAATCGGCACAACCAAATCTGACCCAAATCCGAGCGCCAATTCTGCGAAGTTATTCTTGCGCAGACCCTAACTGCCGACGGATGCCTTTACACCCCTTTTCTCAATAATCTCCTTCAAATAGCCGATGCGCTCATCAGTTGGTGCCGTTGCCTCCGAAAACCCATAAGGCCTGCCGAGCTGTTGACTCTTTGATTTACCCCCTTCGTGATAGGGGAGGAGAGAGATCTTTTCGGCCCCCATATCCCTTCCCAGAACGGCAATATTATCCATGTGTTCATCAGAATCATTAAAACCGGAAATGAGTGGCAAGCGCAACCATAGGTTTTTCTTTTTTGATGCCCTTGTAAGGTTTTCCAGTATGAGCCCATTATCAACACCTGTGGTCCTCTTGTGTTCTACAGGATCAAGGTGTTTGATGTCGAAGAGGACCAGATCTGCGAGGCGTAAAACCTCTTCCATTTCCTTCCAGGGTGCGTACCCCGAGGTATCGATAGCCGTATGTAAACCCCTTTGTTTTCCTTCCGCCAAGAGGCGGGTCACAAATCCGGTTTGTGAGAGGGCCTCTCCTCCAGATATTGTCATCCCGCCACCCGAATTGTTGTAGAATGCCTCATCCCTCATGACCTCATCCAGCACCTCTTGTACGCCCGCATATCTCCCGCAGACATTTAGTGAATCATAGATGCACGCCTCAGCGCACACAAGGCACTGGGTGCACCTGTCCCAGTCGATCTTTCTGCCCGCTTCCTTGCTGATTGTTATTGCGTCCTCTGCACATGCCTCCACGCACGCCCCACATCCCTTACAATTGATATCCCTGACCATTAGATTGAGGGAAAAATCTTGCGATTCGGGATTTGAACACCAAGGACACGCCAAAGGACACCCCTTCATGAATACCGTTGTCCTGATCCCGGGGCCGTCATGGATACTGAACCGCTGTATATTAAAAATAAGCCCTTTCTTGCCGTTATCCTCTTGAGACAGCTTCATGGAAAGTTCCTCTTTGGCGACTTTGGTCGTAACTGCAACGTTAGGGTTAGGACAGGTCTTGTGCGGTGCGCTCCCAGTCCTTGATAAATATGCCTATGTTATCCAGCACATGCGCAAGGGCCTTACCGCGCCGCAGGACCATGGCTTCTCCATCGGTCTTTTTAAATGATTCTGTCATCAAACGCGATCGCTGGAGGTCGAGCCGTATCTCCGATCTGAAGAGACC
>JABMQV010000509.1 GCA_013203065.1 Desulfobacteraceae bacterium
CAAAAATCAGGCCTCGTGTCTAAAAATTCCTCGTCCCCGAGAAAGATCAAGGCAGTTATTGAAAGCCTTAGATATTAGGATGCCTATAGTTCTCCCGCATCGAAAGGTGCGTGTAGTCACAAGGAAAAAATTAGTGGAAAGGCGTAAACTGTCTTAAAATTCCATGAGTTATGGTTGCCATAAATGTTTTTTTTGGGGTGAACATTTGTTACAAATAAGCTCAAGAAAAGGAGGCCTAAAGAAAATGGGGCATTCTGTTACAAAGCTGGTGATATTTATGATCGTAGCTTTAGGATTGGCAGGGATTACTGGAAGACCTTTAGAGGCTGCCAGCCACTTATGGGTGAATCCAGCCCTAAGTCAACTCATAGAAGAGGGGCTTACCAATAACAAAGAGATCCAGAGCTTTGCAGCCAGGGTAGAAAGCCTGAAGGAAGAGATCCCTTTTGCCGGATCTCTGGAAGACCCGAGGCTGGGAATAGCCATTCTGAATCTGCCTACAGACACTTTTAGCTTTGACCAGGAGGCCATGACCCAAAAGCAGCTTTTTATTGCCCAAAAGGTCCCATGGTTTGGGAAGTTGAGTCTCAGGGAGCAGAGACAGACGCTTATAGCAAGCAGGCAGCAAGCGTTATTGGAAGCAAAACGCTTTGAACTCGTTCGGAAGATCGCCACCTCTTACTATGAACTGGGATTCATAGCCAAGAGCCTGGAAATCAATGAGCGTCTAACCGACATGGTAAATCAATTGATTAGGGTAGCTGAGACCAGATACGCCTCTGGCCGTGGCCTCCAGCAGGACGTTCTCCAGGCACAGGTGGAACTGAGCAAGCTTTTGGATGAAAGAATCACGCTCGGAAAGAAGCGCCGCACCATTGAAGACCAGATCAATGAGCTGCTCAACAGAGAGAGTTTCATTGCGGTACCGCCCCCAAAAGATCTGCCGTACCCGGGACTAAGGCTGGAGATTGAGTCCCTGCAGGCCCAGAGTTTGAGAAAAAACCCGTTGCTGAGGGTCAGGCAGACCGAAGTGGATCAAGCCTCTGTGGAAATCGAGCTGGCCAAGAAGGACTACTGGCCAGACATGGACTTCAAACTGGCCTATGGCCAGCGGGAAGAAGACTTCACTGGACGGGACCTCCCCGATTTTGTCTCTGGCTCGGTGGTGATCAACGTTCCCCTTTGGCATAAGAAACGCCAGGACAGGAACCTTGCATCGAAACAGAAAAATTCCGAAGCAGCCGCACGTTTTTACCAGAACCTAGTGCAGTCCTTACCCCATCGGGTAGACGCGCTGGTGACTGAGATTCGTGAAACGCAAGAAAATTACCGGTTGTTTTCTGATGCCCTTATGCTTCAGGCCGAACAATGGGCCAGCTCCTCACTGTCAGCCTACGTGGTGGACAAGGTAGAATTCAATACCATGATCAATGCTCATATTCGCCTTCTTCGCTTTGAACTTCAAACGGACCGCTATCTGTTCAATATCTATCAGAAACGCGCCGAGTTGGAGGAAATCCTGGGCGGCCCTTTAGAGCCTTAAGCTGACAGGGGGAATGACTACACTTTCAGAAAGAAGAGGGGATTTAGTTAAATCAGTCGGTAGCCTTTGTGTGAATTCAATCTCGCATCTGTGAGGAGGAGAATCATGAAACAATTCAAAATGATAACAGCGATATTCTTATTACTCAGTGTGTGGATGGCTTTCGGCCTTTGGCCAGAACATGAGGATGGACGTTCGTTCAGGCATAACCCTTTAGCGAAGGATGCTATTGCCGCGGAAAAGGGCCTTAAAGCTGGTATGATCCATCCCGAGACCGGTAAGAAGATCAAATACTGGGCATCACCCATGGACCCGACCTACATCCGTGACGAACCCGAAAAGTCCCCCATGGGCATGGATCTGGTTCCCGTTTACGAGGAGGAGGGAGAGGAAAAGGAGGCCGCCTCGGTGATTCGCATCGACCCGGTGACCGTGCAAAACATGGGCGTGCGCCTGGCCCGCGTTCAGCGTAAGCCGCTTGTTAAAAACATCCGGACCTACGGTACCGTCACCTATGATGAAAGAAAGATATATACAGTAAATACCAAGTTCAACGGCTGGATTGAGAAGCTTTACGTTGATTTTGTCGGTGATAAGGTCAAGAAGGGACAGCCTCTCTTTGATATTTACAGCCCCGAACTCGTTACGGCTCAGCAAGAATACCTGCTCGCGCTCCAGCAGTGCGGCTCCCTATGCAAAAGCCCCTATCCTAGTATCCGTGAAGGCGCCAAACGCCTTATAGAGGCCTCTCGGACTCGGCTTCGTTATTGGGACTTAACTGATGAGCAGATCAATGCAATCGAGAGAACCGGGAAGATCCGCAAAACACTGACGATCTACTCGCCCGCTTCCGGCGTGGTGACTCAAAAGGATGCCTTTAAAGGGCACTACGTCAAGACCGGAGAGCACCAGTACGTAATTGCTGACCTGTCTAATATTTGGGTAGATGTAGATATTTATGAATATGAGCTACCCTGGGTTCGACAGGGCATGTCTGCTGAGATGGACCTCTCGTATATCCCTGGAAAACGATTTAAAGGAAAAGTGCTTTATGTTTACCCTTTTTTAGAAGAAAAGACCAGAACAGCTAAATTACGACTTGAATTTGAGAATCCTGTTTATCAACTCAAACCAGGCATGTATGCTAATGTCTATTTGAAATCAGTCATTGCCAAGAGCAGTCTGGTTATCCCCCAGGAGGCAGTGATTGACAGTGGCGTCCGGAAGGTGGTCTTCATCTATCTTGGTAAGGGAAAATTCCAGCCTCGTGATGTGAAAATCGGCGTTGAGGGCAACGAGAATGAATTCCAGGTGTTGAAAGGTCTCCATGAAGGGGAAGAGATTGTGGTATCGGCCCAGTTCATGCTGGATTCAGAAAGTCGTTTGAGAGAGGCCATTCAGAAGATGCTGGAGTTGCGCAAGCCGGCACCCGGCGGTCAATAAAACAGCGAAAGGAATCTGAAATGATCGAGAAAATCATCGAGCTTTCCATCAAGAACAAGTTCCTGGTGATCCTTGGGACCGTGTTTATCATTCTGGGCGGCCTCTATGCCATGTTGAAGATCCCCCTGGATGCTATCCCGGACCTCTCCGATGTCCAGGTCATCATTCTTACAGAATACCCCGGTCAGGCACCCCAGGTGGTGGAGGACCAGGTAACCTACCCCCTTACAACGGCTATGCTGTCTGTACCTTTTGCCAAGGTGGTGCGGGGCTACTCATTTTTCGGCTACTCTTTCGTTTACATCATCTTTGAAGACGGCACCGACATGTACTGGGCACGGAGCCGTGTACTGGAGTATCTGAATTTTGTTTCCGGCCGGCTGCCTGAAGGAGTCAACCCCACATTAGGGCCGGATGCCACCGGTGTGGGTTGGGTTTACGAGTATATACTGGAAAGCGACCGGCACGACCTGGCGCAACTGCGCTCCATCCAGGACTGGTTTTTGCGTTTTGAACTCGCAAGTGTCCCCGGGGTTGCAGAGGTGGCCTCCATTGGTGGTTATGTTAAGCAGTACCAGGTGATTGTGGACCCCAACAAGTTAATTGCCTTTAATATTCCACTTCAAAAGATCAGGATGGCCATTCAACGCAGCAACAATGACGTGGGTGGCAGGCTGGTTGAGATGGGCGAAACCGAGTTTATGGTCCGGGGCCTGGGATACATCAAAGGCATAGAGGACCTCCAAAACATTCCTCTGGGAGCAGGTCAACACGGGACTCCCATTTTGCTCCGTAACGTGGCCACCATCAAGATTGGTCCGGAGCTCAGGCGTGGCCTTGCCGACTACAACGGTACCGGAGAAGCGGTAGGGGGCATCGTTGTGATGCGCTATGGAGAGAATGCCTTGGAGGTTATACAAAATGTCAAGAAAAGACTGGAGCAACTCAAGACAGGCCTGCCCAATGGGGTCCTCATCAAGAGCGTCTATGACCGCTCTTCTCTGATACTCAGGGCCGTTGACAACCTTAAGAAAACCCTCTTGGAAGAAAGTCTAGTAGTAGCGATTGTGTGCGTCATCTTCCTGCTTCATCTGCGCAGTGCCCTGGTGATCATCTTCACCCTGCCGGTGGCCGTGCTCATTAGCTTCATTATCATGGAAAGGCAGGGAATCAACGCCAACATCATGAGTCTCGGGGGCATTGCCATTGCCGTGGGGGCAATGGTGGACGCGGCAATCGTCATGATCGAAAACGCGCACAAGCACATCGAGCAGGAAGGTGGGAAAAAGCCCCACTGGGAACTGATCCTGAATGCCGCTAAGGAGGTTGGGCCGGCCCTTTTCTTCTCTCTGCTTATAATCGCCATCAGTTTCCTGCCTGTATTCACCTTAGAGGCTCAAGAAGGGCGTCTCTTCAGCCCCCTGGCCTTTACCAAGACCTACGCCATGTTCGGCTCGGCGCTCCTTGCCATCACTATTGTACCGGTTCTTATGGGCTACCTGATCCGCGGAAAAATCCGGCCCGAAAGAAAAAATCCGGTGAACCGATTCCTGATCTGGATCTACCACCCAATCATCAAGCTGGTGCTCAAGGCCAAGATTCTGGTGGTGTTGCTGGCGGTTGTGGTCATGGCCTTGACCTTCATCCCATGGACGCGGATCGGCTCCGAGTTCCTGCCACCGCTTACTGAGGGAGCTCTGCTCTATATGCCAACCCCTCTTCCGGGTATCTCCATCACCAAGGCCAATGAACTCCTGCACCCGCCCGATCGAATCCTCGCCTCTTTCCCCG
>JABMQV010000510.1 GCA_013203065.1 Desulfobacteraceae bacterium
CAGGGGGATTTCTTTGGGTTATCATATTCGTCTGTAAGCAAACGGGCAGGTATCGTCAAAAAAAGGCTCAGTGAGGCGAAAACATTCAAAGATGAATTTGATAGGATTAATGCCTTAATCAAAATGTGACCCCTATCCTATTCAGAATTAAAATCACAGGCGAAAACGAGGGAAATTATGGCGGCAATAAAAATGATCAGCGAAAACGAGGCGGAAGGAAAAGTAAAGAAAATTTACGATGAGATCATGGAGAGACTGGGAATCGATTTCGTTCCAAATTTGTACAAGGTGATGGCTCATAACCCTGATTACCTGGAAGTGAACTGGAACAAATCTAAAACCGTAATGCATCAAAACGGCAAACTGGACGCAGTGACCAAGGAAGCCATCGCGATTGCAGTTGCAACGACGATGGGATGCGATTATTGAACATGGGTACACACTTCTGCGGCGCGGAAGCTGGGATTGGACGATGCAGCGATTTTGGAAATAATGGCGGTTATTGATCTGTTCAGTGGATTCAGCAACCTCATGAAAGGCTTGGATACCGAACGGGATGACAAGCCATGGTATGGCTGAGGATAGAAACTTGAATGCCGTGAGCATTCTTATATTTGCCTATAAACTCAAGGGTAATCAGAGATGGAGGAAAACCGGGGTCACATCTTGAATTGTGAATTAAGATAAAGTATGTCAGTGTAAAAAGGAGCAATCCACAATTGAAGCTGTGACCTCATGAAATTTCATAAAATCCATGGAGACAAGAATTCTAAATAGGGACGTACTTCTATCCGCCGGCAATGTCCCCGGAAGAAAGGCCGTTCTGGAAATCCTTGAGGCCGGGCTTCAGGCATCGGACCCCTACGGAAATGTGACCAGGCTGATTCGAAAAGAAAAGGGAATGCTGGTTGTCGGCAATAAAGACTTTGAACCGACCGGTTCGCCAAAATCGGAGGATGAGGTATTTGACCTCTCTGAAGCAGGGAAAATTTACGTCTTTGGGGCAGGCAAGGGTGTACAAAGGGTTGCCAAGGCCATAGAGGACATTCTGGGTGACCGGCTTACCGGCGGGCACGTCATCGACAAGAAGGGCCATCCAGTAATCCTTAAAAGGATTGGCGTAACCCTTGGAGGTCATCCGGCTCCGGACGAGGACTGTGTGAGGGGGTCCAAACGGATACTGGAGATGGCCAGAGGCCTTTCGGAGAAGGACCTGGTCTTCACCTGTGTCGGGAACGGGGTTTCATCCCTCTTGACCCTGCCCGCGCCCGGAATCCATATTGATGACCTGCGAACCACCACACGCGTTGCCCAGATCGAGCACGGCATGCCTACGAAGAATCTCAGCCCGGTGAGAAATCACCTGGACCTGATGAAGGGGGGCAGGATAACCGGATACATTCACCCCGCCAGAATGATACACATCCTTACCATCGATGCGGGCGATTATGAACAGCTTATGCATGAAAATTTCTGGCTTCACACCCTTCCCGACTGCACAACGTTCAAAGAAGCGATTGACAGCCTGAAGCATTGGGACGCGTGGGAGGAAGTCCCCGCGGCGGTGAGGCAACATCTGCAAGAGGCCGACCCGGAGTTTGAAACCCTCAAGGCAAAGGATTTTGACGAGATGTCTTTTCGCATCTTCGGTGTGATGCCGGGGGCAAGGCAGAGCGGCAAGCTTGTTCCTTCCATGAAAAAAGCCGAGGAATTGGGGTACAAACCCATGATGCTGGCAAACGAATTGATTGGGGTCGAGGCGTACCAGGCCGGTATCTACATGGCTTCAATCGCAAACGCTGCAGAGCAGACAGGCCAGCCCCTTGAGCCGCCCTGTGCCCTGTTCTCCAGCGGTGAGATGGTAGTTACCGTGGGCAAGGAGAAGGGGATGGGCGGAAGAAACCAGGAATTCGCCCTCTCTGCCGCCCTGAGAATCGACGGGAGCAAAAACATCGTCATCGGGTCGGTCGACACGGACGGTACGGATGGACCCGGTGACCAGTTTACTGAAGATTCGGGAAGAATTCCATGTCTGGCAGGGGGCATTGTGGATGGCGAGACCGTAGCGGCGTCAAAAACGGCCGGATTCGACATTGCAGAAGAAATGAAGCGCCATAACACCACCCCTGTCTTGTGGGGGCTGAACGGCGGCGTAGCGGCAACACCCAACATAAGCCTGCTGGACCTTACCGTTGCCTTGATAATGGGACGAGATAACCGTATGGCAAGGTAAATGCATTGCATGAGTTCCCAAAACCAGGCCTGTGAACCGATGGCGTATTGTCTTATGCGGATCGAATAGATCATCTCGGGCTTGTTGCTCACCAGGGAAGGGGGGTGATGGGTTTGAAAAAAGTTGGATTTGTGTTTCTGGTTATTATTTTGGGGGCAGGGGCCTTCCTTTACTACCTCTGGAGTCAAGCCACGAGCCTCCCTGAATGGTACACAACGGGAACGGCCAGTTCAGAAGAGGGGTCCGTTATTTTCTATGGGAAAGGCATTGAAGGCATAAGAGGGCAGGTGGAACAAAAGATCAAAGATCAGATAAGAAAGACCCCCACCGGAAGCAAAAAGGTGGTGATTGAGCTGAATGAGAGTG
The DNA here is from genome assembly GCA_013203065.1 of Desulfobacteraceae bacterium. The sequence goes on from JABMQV010000510.1 coordinate 2,600, forward strand.
ATGCAAATGGTCTGTTTGCTTCAATGGTTACCGAAAGCAGCAAGAAATACGAATACCTCAAGGCCATTAAGGCATCAAAGGCCAGCATAAGTGATGGGAAACTGGACTTCGGGGTTGTTGTAAATACATCGGATATCCTGAAGGAAATACCGGAGGAGGAGACAGAAGAATCAGGCCCCAGGGTGATCAACGTCCCCGGCTTTCTTAAAGACAAAAATATTTACCTGGGGCTTTTGGGAAAATATGGTCTGAAAAACGGTCGGTTGAAACTGGATGAAAACGGGAAAATAAAGATAGGTGCCTTTAGCTTTTCGATGAGTAGCGCCTTGAAAAGACTAGGGATTTCAGAGGAGAGGCTGAGGCGAAAGATAAAGGACCTGGAGCTTGGCAAACTGAAGATAAACGACATCGAAGCCGTCAAGAACAGGCTTCTGCTAAAGGGATCACGGGATTGATCTATTTCTCCAGCTCTTCTTTAACGGCAGGCCCGATTTTTCTCGATGTATAAGGCTTTTTTATGTACTTTCCGGCCCCCAGCCTCTGAATTTTTTTCCTCATCTTTTGTGGCTGAAAACCCGCTGGCAATGATCGCCCGCTGGCCGGGACAAATTTACTTCCGCCCATTCAATTTATCCCGTAGGACAGGGGAGCAACTAAACGTAACGACTCTTCGAAGGTCCAGCATCAGATCCCCCCCGGTTACCGGACGTCTTCCCCTGCGTTCCCTCTTATCTCTTACACAAAACTTCCCAAAGCCGCTAATGAGGACGTCTTCACCTTCCTGCAATGCAGTCTTGATGATTTTCAGAAGAGATTCAATGAGCAGGGTTGCGTGTGAGTTGGGGAGATCAAGGCGGGCGCGGATTGAATCTCTAAGATGGGCCTTGGTAATGGTCATTGGGCTAAACTCCTTGGGGATATATAAGTTCTCAATAAGTTCGGGCACCGTGGGGTTCAGCTGTTTCTTTCCGGCGCTCTCTAAACCTGTAGTAGCAACGTGGCTGATAGTTGGGGTTTTGCCAAAAGCATGGAGAAGCGAATAGGGGTTCATCAGGAGAAAACCTCAACTATCAGCCACTGCCAACGTGAGACGTAAATTCACTTTGAGAGAGCGCCTTCAAGAAACACCCG
>JABMQV010000511.1 GCA_013203065.1 Desulfobacteraceae bacterium
ATAAATATCCAGGTAAGAGGTATTGCTGGCCAATATGGCTTCCGGCGGAGCGATTCGATCCAGCTGGGAAAAAAGTCTTTTCTTGGCCTCTTGATCTTCGAAGATGGCCTCCACAACCAAATCGGACGTGGCCACGGCGAGATGAAGATCAGTGGTATAGGTAATCCGTTTTTCCAGAATCGCTGATTTTTCGGCCGGGTCGAAAAGCCCGACTTGGGAGAGGGTTTCCAGATTGGAGGCGATAAGACCGCGGGCCTTATGCAATAAATCTTCAGAGAGATCGTTCAGGAAAACCCGATACCCCCCCTGCGCAAACACCTGGGCCAGGCCGTGGCCCATGGTTCCCGCACCAATAACTGCAACAGTGTTCATGAGATTACCTCTATGTTGTTGCCGTTTCGGGCTGTCTGTGCATTTTGAAGGAACGCGTGATCAAGATGAAAATGAGCGAGAGCATTAAAATTCCAGTAGACTGAATTCCCTCTCGGGATAACCAAACCCGGGACGTCCTTGCGGGGCGTAGACCTAACGGGCCCTGGGCTGGGTCCGATTTTTTACTCAAATCAAGGGATGGATCTTTCTTCAACATCGTAATTGAAGGCCTTGGATCAAAAGGAAATCGGGCCTACTGCCCTTTGTATACGATGTTGCCGCCCACAACGGTCATTTTCACCCGACAGCTTGGGATCTCCTCCGGCTGCAAGGCCAGGGGGTCTTTATCCACCACTACAAAATCGGCCATTTTTCCCTCCTTCAGGGTCCCCCGCAGCTCTTCCTCAAAAGAAAAATAGGCCGCCTCCCGGGTGTAAAGCTCAAAGGCCTGTTGTGCTGTGATGGACTCCGAGGGTCCGAACGGTTTTCCGCTGCCTGTCCTTCGTGTGATGGCGTCTCGCACGCCAATGAGAGGATTGGGTTCCGCCACGGGACAATCGGAAGAGAGGGCGAATTTGATCTTTCGTTTCAAAAACGTTCCAAAACGATAGAGATCCTGAGACCGGTCCGGTCCGTAGGCCTCGATGAATCCATCGCCGAGAAGCGAGAAAAAATTGGCCTGGCTGGTAATGTACAGACCCAGCTCTTCCACCCTGTCGATCTGAGAGGGGGTCAGATTTCCGGCATGGACAATGTGATGCCGCAGAGGATTGCCCTTCACCATGGCCTGCTCGAAGGCCTTGAGGAGCATATCCAGGGCACGATCTCCCTGGGCATGAACGGAAATCTGGTATCCGGCCCCATCAAATTTCCGGATTTCCCGGCTGATCCCATCCTGATCATAATTCAAGATTCCTGTCCCCCCACCGCCCCCGGCAAAGGGCTCAAACACGGCGGCGGTTCTGCTGCTCATCCCTCCATCAAGGAATATTTTGACGGCCCCCATCTTGACCCACTCCGAACCGAACCCGCGATCAATGCCTGCGGCCATGAAGGGATCGGCCCAGAGATTCAGGATATAGGCGCAAAGACGGAACGGAAAGCGGCCGGAATCTGCAACTTCGTGGTAGGTTCGAAGCGTCAGGGCATCAACAAATGGGTCATGGGCACCCACAATTCCGAGACTATGGTAGTGCGACGCGCAACGGATCATCATCTCGGCCCTTGCCTCTTTGTCGTATTCGGCCATCATCTTCATATAGATTGAAGGGCTGTCAAAAAAAAGGGGTCCCATGAAAGCCGACTCACTTAAGATTCCATTCGGGTCGCCGTTTGGGTCTCTGAGTATCTTTCCTCCGGGCGGGTCAGGGGTCTTTTTTGTAAAGCCCAATTCGTTCAAAGCGTAACTGTTGATCACGGCTCCGTGGACGGATACATGGACCAGGCAAATCGGGTGTTCTTTGGTTGCCCTGTCCAGGTCGTCTTTGGTCAGATCCTTTTTGTCGTCGAGCAGATAAGGTGCATACCCCCAACCCATAATCCATTTCCCGGGCGGGGTGTTTGCGGCCTTGGCGCGCAAGGCCTCTATCACATCCTCTCCTCGAACACATCCGGCTGCGGGTCTGCAATCTGCCTGGTCGGTCAGCAGTGCATACAGGCAGAAATGGTTGTGGGTGTCGATGAGACCCGGAAGCAGCGTCTGCCCTTTGAGGTCGATAACCTTTGTTGCAGGCCCGGCCAGGTTTTCAACCTCGGCCGTGCTCCCTACCCGGTAAATCCTGCCGAATTGAACGGCCAGGGCCTCCGCGTTGGGGCTCGTTTCTTCCATGGTCAAAATATTTCCGTTTTTGAAAATCGTCTCCATTTGTTCTCCCTTCGATCGAATTTTCTCAGCCATACCAACCCATGCCCGGGGCAGACTGTCACACCCATCGTGGATCTTCAACACAAGAAAGCTGGTCTTTCCATAGGGCCGTAGGTTTGCCCGGATTCTTATTGTTCCCCCTTATGCCATTTTTCTACTTTATGGTGCAATGTTTTTCTGGCGGTACTTCGGGGAAATTTCTTTAGGCCAAAAAACAGGGTCCTCAGGGCCGATTGAAGTCCCTTCCATCAGAGGACAGATACAACGGCCCTGCCGGTAGTTTTTCTTCTTTGGCACTTTACTGCTACAATGCTGGCTTTGGCTGGAAAACTGGGTGAAATTCAAAAATAGTCGTGTTATACAGATAATCACCTACCACCGGTTCTACCGGTGGTAGGTGATTCAATGGCCCGGGTGGTAGCTGCAGTATGTCATAATGGCTGACTCCCTTCAGAAAGCGTTTAACGAGGGAAAGACGAAATATATTCCGATCCTGAAAGAGTGCCCACGGACCGTGCTTTTTG
>JABMQV010000512.1 GCA_013203065.1 Desulfobacteraceae bacterium
AATTTGGTTCTTATCTCAAAGTCAATTCCTCCTGGCATATCTTGCCTCCTTTTTCTTTGAATTACTTGGCATAGTTCAGGATTCCGTTCGTGAAGGAATCCATTTTGAACGTCCATTCGGGTTCAATCACAACGGTCGTGGCATCTGCTTCGATGATGGCCGGACCTTCGATCCGGTTTCCCGGTTTGAGCGCCAGCCAATCATAGATCTTCGTATTCTTGAAGCCTCCGAGGGTCTGCCAGTAGCATTCACGTTCCCCTTTGAGAGCCTCCCTTGAGGGTCTCTCTCCTTCCGCCCCGTAGGTTTCCAGAGGGAAGTGAGGAAGCGTCATCTGGACGAAAAGCCTGAATGCCTCGATTTCGATTCCCGCCGCGGGAAAGGCGGCCTCGGCACCGTACATCCGCCTGAACTCCTCGGTAAAATGGTCGCATATCCTCTTGACGTCTTCCTCACTCTTGATGAAAAGCACCGGTGACTGGATGTGGGTGTATCTCCACTGCATGCCGTAGCGTATTTCGAGTTCAAGGGAGAAAGCGGCCTGGTCCTCTGTGAAGCCTTCTAAAGCTATATCACGAAGGGCGGGCCCTTTGAGCTCATCGACAATTGAATTGAACAAGTCATAATCTTTGAAATAGGTTCCGGAGGCATAATCAAAGACCCGGATGTGATAGGATCGTTCATACTTATGGATAACATCCAGGGTAGATGCCCCGAAGGCCCCGAAAACGGGAGCAACAGGGGGGATGTAGCAAACCTTCATGTCGGCCGCCCTGGCCACCCCACAACAGTGGGTCGGTCCTGCGCCCCCGCAGGCAAAGATGACGAACTCTGAGGGTTCGTATCCTTTGAGGGCAACTTCCTTGAATATTTCCTGCCCCATCTTAGCGTCTGCCACCTGCTTAATCATCAGGGCGGTTGTCACCTCGTCCCATCCTGATTGGCCTCCCAGCTTCTTTAGGGCGACCCTAGCCTTTTCCTTGTTCAGTGGCATCTTGCCCCCCAGGTAGTAATCGGGATTGATATAGCCGAGCACGACGTCGGCATCGGAAACGGTCGGGTTATCTCCGCCCAGGTCGTAGCATGCCGGACCCGGAATGGCTCCCGCGCTGCTTGGCCCCACCTCGAGCCGGTTGGCAAGTACTGGATTGAGCCAAGCTATGGACCCGCCGCCTGCACCTATGGAGGTGGTCTTTATGGCTGTGACCTGAGTTCTCCATCTGTCGATTGTTGGGTACAGGTCGTAGTACCGTATGGCGCCCTCAGCAATGATCCCGATGTCAAAACTCGTCCCCCCCACATCTGTATACACGATGTTGGGCAGGTCGAATTGTCTACCCAGCTCCGAGGCAGCCCGGAGCCCCGCTACCGGGCTGGAATTGTGGGTGCTGACTGCTACGGTTCTAGCAGTCTTTGCGCACCCCCCCAGGTTGTCCACCAGGAGGAGGGGTTTTTTGTACCCGTGCTCCAAGAGGCTGCTCGTCAAGTAGGAGAGTTGCTCCACGAATTGGAGGTGGATATAGGCATTGACGATAGCAGTCATGGTTCGCACATATTCCCCTTCCTTGGGGGAAATCTCGGAGGAAAGAATGACAGGCATGTTGCCGAGGTAAACCTCTGGGTATTCCCTTTCGATCATCTCCTTGATCTTCCTCTCATGGGCCGGGTTCATGAAGGACCAGAGCAGACTGACCACAAAGCCCCGCACGCCATTGTCAACCAGGTATCTGACTTTCTCCAGCACGTCCTCCTCCGACAGGGGGATGAGTACTTCTCCTTTGTAATCGATCCTCTCACGGACGCCCACCACCAGGTTCCTGGGAATGAGGGGCAGTGGCTTTTCAATCTGCGTGATGTTCTGGATGTCCGCTTCCGGCAAACCGTCCGCCCATTGTCGGCCCCTCCCAATAAAAATAGTGTCCTCAAACCCAGCCGTGCTTATAAGACCCAGTTTGGGACCGTTTCGTTCGATGAGCACATTTGTGCCCACAGTCGTGCTGTATTTGATAACGTCCGAGCGCTGGAGAAATTCCTCAAGTGTTTCATTCATTGAGTCTGCGATCTCTTCTAATCCTCTCAAAAAACCTTCGCTTATTTCGTACTTCGTGGTTGGCACCTTGGCTGTCATGTATTTCGCATCGCGACCCACAAAGAAATCCATAAAGGTGCCACCCACGTCAATATTCACCGTATACCCCATCTGTTACCTCCTTTATTCGGCTAAAGGTTCATCCGATACGGATAGGAAGCCAAAATAAATTGTGTTCTCCGTTCTTGGGCGTGTATATTTATGCAATTGTATGAGCAATAACATCGTGAATAATTTCCATGGGAACATCCGGCGGGATCTCTCCGTCACTGGTATAGAAAAATCCCTTTGGCCCATGTTTCAACATAAATCCGTTGATGAGAGCCAGTTGGCTCTGCAGTTCAGAAGGATCGCCGATGCCTATGGGAAGGGGCAATCCTATACATAACCTCCGGGAATCGGAAAAATTCCTGAGATTTTTCAATCCTTCCTCGGTACATTGGTATCCGAAGGGGATCAATCCGTTCAGCCTGAGTGTTTGGGAGAGGTCGCCGAGCAATTCCAGATCCATATCCTTTGTGACGAGAGCCGAGAAGGTGTTAAAAAACCTAATGATGTTGCAAAGGGTAGTGTATACCGACTTGTACGAGTCCTCGAATACTGCCAGCTCAACCTGGAATTCCTCTCCAAGAATGTCCTCTCGAATGAACACTGCATCGATCTTCAACTCGCACAGGGCCTTGACCAATTTGGCGAGCAGGTTCCCAACTAGGACAACGGCATCACCCGATCCGTTACTGAAAATACCCGGTGCGTGGTTTCGAAGTGTTCTCGTCAGGGAACAGGGTCCTGTCACCACGGCCACAATGGCAACCTCCTTGCCCAAGGCCGTGACCAGATTCTGGGTAACCTCCATCAGAATCGGAAATCTTCCCTTCTGCAGAAAGTCCTCGGGCTCTACTGCACCCACTTCGCAGCCTTCAACCAAGGTGGGGGGCGCAAGAACACCGTGCCATTCCAATTTGCAGCCGCACGATTCTGCTTCGACCGTAGCGTCAAAATGGTTGATGATCCCATCGTATCTCAACAGCTTGTATGCCTCAGACAGGCCGTGGTAGTAGTAGGTGGGATCGTGGACCATCTTTTCAAGAGAGATCTGCGTGATTTTTGCAGCAACTCGATAGGGAAAGGGCACGAAAGGAGGTCTCGGCGTGTTCAGCCCCTTAAAGGTGTTTTTGAAGAGCTGTTTTGAGTTCATCTTCGCCCTGCATGCTTTTCTTTTAGCCTGTCTATGTTTAGCTCGATATCGGGCTCGATGGGATGCCCAGGCGGCAGGTACTGGACTTCAACCATGATGCCGCAGCTGGGACAATAGAATTCGATCACGGAAAGGAAATTGGGATCAGGTGAATAGCTGACCACCTCATTTTCTGACACCCTTTTTCCCTCTCCGTAGATTTCAGCGGCAGGCCGCTCGTAGAGCAGGCATCCTTTCATGTAGGATTCCCTAGCCGAATTGAGTTCGGCGTTGCATCGATTACAACACCACTTTTCATTAGACAGGTCGATATCCAGGTATTCCGTAATCCTCACTTTTGTCATGACTACGCCTCCTTTATGATGCCGTGGGAATAGGTGTCAAGATGAAAGCTCCTTGTGGCGGGTATGACATACGTCGTGTCCCTTGCCTCGATGATAGCTGGTCCTGAAACCACGTTGCCTGGCTCCAGAAGATCCCTTTCATAGACGGCGGTCCGTTGATACCCTTTCTCAGGAGACCAGAAAACATTCCTTTCGCCCTTGAAGGCTTTCTTGGGATCTTCGGTTTTCTTTTCGGCCGTCTTTACCTCAAAGTGGGGCATGGGGACCGCGGCATTCAAGAACATCGTGGAAAGAACGATCCTGCTGCCGTTTCCCCCCTGTCTGAATGGCGCGAATTTTGAGCAGAGCGCTTTGATGTCCTTCTCGGTTTCAACGTATAGGCTGTCCGCCTTGATCCTTACTCCTTCCAGGTCTTCATCGCCGACGAGTTCGACGAAATAAAGGGCCTTTTCTGGGGAGAACCCTTCTCCCTTGATGTCCCGCTTCGCGACTTCCAGGCAAGTATTGACGATTTCGTTGTACGTTGAATAGTTGTCCATGTAGCTGGATCCGTCAAAAAGCTCGATCCGTGCAAACTTGGAATAGGTGTGGACCAGGTCCGTTGTAGAGGACCCGAAGGCGCTGAAAACCGAGGAGTAGGGGCTGGTAAGAATGGGGGAAAAACTTAACCCCTCGGAAAAACCGCAACAGTATGTGGTTCCCGCCCCGCCGTAAACCAGCATTGCGAAGCCACTGAGATCTTCAAGCCCTATATCCTGATCCTTCAGGAAGAGGAGAATTTCGTTTTTCATGGCTTTTTCAGCTGTCTCCCCGATCATATGGGCGGCTTCATCCACACTGATGCCCAGAGGATCCGCGATCTTCGTCTTAATGGCGGAGACCGCCCTGACCCTGTTTAACTTAATGGCGCCCCCAAGAAAGTAATCCGGATCGATGAACCCCATTGCGACAGAGGCGTCGGTCACCGTCGGTTCCAGCCCCCCTAGGTCGAAGCAGGCAGGCCCAGGTCGCGCGCCTGCGCTCTGCGGGCCTATCCGGAAATTTCGGGAACTGTCAATGTTCGCAATGGAGCCGCCTGCGAGGGGGGTGGAGTACGTTACGATCATGGGGACACTAATCGGGAGGTTCGAGATAGTGGGGAGGAAGCTATACTGGTAAGATCCGTCACGTATCGCTCCTAGATCACAGCTGGTTCCCCCGATGTCGACCGTGAGTACATTGGGACAACCGTACATGTCGCCAACCATGCGCGCACCGATAACACCCAAAGCCGGACCGGAGGAAAAGGTGTCGATGGCCCTGGTCTTGGCAACCCTGGCCACGCCCCCAGTTGAATGGCTCACCATAAGCGGACGCTGGTGAAGATTAGCTCTCAGATCATCCTCGGCTTTGTAAAGGTATTTGACGAGGGAATCGTGGATGTAGCCATTGAGTGAGACGGCATTTGTACGGTAAAAATTACCCGGCTGATCAGAGATTTCAGAGGCGAGGAATACCCTGACGCTTCCCAGATAGAAACTGGGATACTGTTCCTTGATGATCTGTTTAATCTGGTTTTCATGGGTTGGGTTCACGTGGGAATTCTTCAGGCTCACCGCTATGGCTCTGGCACCGGAATCGATGAGATACTGCATCTGCGATAGGACTTCATCCCTGTTCAATTCCCTGACAACTTTTCCTTGTTCGCTGATCTCCCCTTCGACCTCCGTGATCATGTCCTCCGCTATGAAATCATGGAGGGCTTTGGCCTGCTCCGGGTCGTCCGCGTACAGGGACTCCCTGTATCCCTTGCTCACCATCAAGCCGATCTTAGATCCTGTCTTTGTAATGAGACCGTTGATCCCAACGGTGCTCGAGTACCTCACCACATCGGTTTTCGACAGCAATTCCCTGACAGAAATGCCGAACTGGTGGGCGCCCTCCTTGATGCAGCTCGCGAGACAGACCGTCAGGTCATGGGCCGTTGTCAGGACCTTGACCGTCTTGAACTCTCCATCCTTCGTGAAAAATCCATCCGTGAAAGTGCCACCTGTATCAATGTCGATGGTAAACATGGGTTCGTTCCCTCCTTGTCGCTCCCAACGGGTGGTGCTGGGAAATATCTTGAAAAGAAACCGCTACTCGTAGATCAAATCGATTGACCAACCTGTCGAATATGTATCCAAAAAACATTTTTTATGTCAAGAAAATAATAGTGACCAGCCAAAGGTGTTTACACCCATCTTAAGGACAAAGAGGTGAATTTGCCCACATCAAAATGCGTTTTTTTGTATTTATATCAGTCAATCAGCCAATTACTCTTTTTGGGTGGGCACTCGTATAATAGTTGTCTTTCAATGTCCAACCCAAAGAGTGGTGCTGGGAAATGTCTTAAAAAGAAACTGCCACTCGGAGAGCAAATTGATTGACCAACCGGTCAAATGTGTATCAAAGTAAACTACATAGTGTCTGAACGGAAACTGTCTTTTTCACCCATATCTGCGTCAGACTCAATCCCGCCAATGGCGGGATTGATCCTCGATATACTCAAGGTATTCCTG
>JABMQV010000513.1 GCA_013203065.1 Desulfobacteraceae bacterium
CGGCGGAAGGGTCCTTGGCATCTGCGGCGGATATCAGCTCCTGGGGGAGAGGATCAAAGACCCCCTTGGGGTTGAGTCGCACCGGGGGGTCGTCAAGGGGCTTGGTCTCCTCCCCGTTGAGACGGTACTTGAGGGAAATAAGGTGGTGCGTAGGGTGACGGGGACGTGTCTGACAACGGGAAAGCGGATCAAAGGATACGAGATCCATATGGGCACGAGCAGGGGCCTGCGGGAAAACGGAGAGCCTCTCTTGCGGATACACGAGCCCGGGAAGCAGCTTTCATGGCTTGACGGCTGGTCTGCCGAAGGGGGGCGGATCACCGGGACCTATGTCCATGGGATACTGGATTCCCCCGGCTTCAGAGGGGAGTTTCTCAATGGGATTCGGAGGGATAAGAGGCTCCGGGAAAGGCCCCCAAGACAGGGAAGACTTGCCAGGTTTCACCAGTACGACCGGCTGGCGGAACACTTTGAGGCCCATTGTGATGTGGACAAAATCGTTGCCCGATTATAGCAGGGGCACTTCCTTCCTTAAATGTTTATACCTTTGAACCCGTGAACGCCTACCAGGAAATGATGAACGATGAATTAAATGTTGTTGTGATGCCAAACGGTTTGCTGCAGTTGGAATGGGCAGATACGCAGGATAGCATAAACAGGGGCAGCCAACTGTTGCAGGAAGAGATATACAAACGTTTCTCCATCGATACCGGGTCATGGTTGTTGTTTTTGGGGTTTTGCGACCATCAGGTCTTGCTTTCCCCTTCTCTTGACTACTGGCGGAGTTTTGCCGGGGCCTACGTCAAGAAATTAACCCGGACGCCTGACCTTGAAAGCAGGCGCCATAGAGTGAAGATTCCGATAAAAGAGGGTGAATTAAGGACCTGTTTAGAGCGAGCCCCGTTGATGACCGGTTCGGAATACTTAAACATGGGAATGCTTGAGGCTGTTTGGGGAGAATTAAATAATGCTTATATCCATGCGATCAAATCCTATGACGGAACGGTTGCGGATTTCATCAGGACATACAGCCCCAATGTTCATCTTGTGGGCAGGGTATTTTTCCATCTTGTGGAAAACAAGAGCGACGACTATCCGTTTGCATTCATGGCAACTTATTCCACCAGGCTAAACAGGCGAGGGCAATCCAAACATCTTCCGCTCAAGCATGCGTTGCAGGAACATCAAAACGATAATGAAAAGCTCTTAAAGCTGCTTGCAACAGTTCATGTTGCTGCAAGAGAGAGCCCGCTGATATCAGATCTCCTCGAAACCGGAGAACTCTTTCATCCCCTTGCATGGACGGCAAGAGAGGCGTTTTCTTTTTTTAACGAAATCCCTCTTTATGAAGAATCGGGTATCTTGTGCAGGATTCCAAATTGGTGGAAAGGCAATAATTCGCGTGTAAGCCTGAATTTCAGTGTAGGCGATTCCAAGCCCTCTTTTGTTGGCATGGATGCAATTTTGAATTTCAATGCACAGTTATTTATTGGCGACTCGGTGATTTCAGAAAAGGAAGCAAGGCAACTACTGAGTGAATCTGAGGGGCTGGCCTTTATAAAAAACAGATGGGTGGCGGTAGATCAAGAAAAGTTGAAACAGACGCTTGATGCCTACGAAAAGGCAAAAAAACTGATGGAGCAGAGAGGCCTGAGTCTGAGAGATGCCCTCCGGATGCAGCTTATGCCCGAAAAGCTGCTGGGCATTGACACGCAAGAAATAAATCAAGGCGTCTCAAATGGAAAATGGTTGAGATCAGTCATGCAGAAACTGGTCAGTCCCGATCTAATTACCTCAGTAAAGACAGGCGAGGCATTCAAGGCGATGCTTAGAGAATATCAAAAGAAAGGATTAAACTGGCTCTATTTTCTACATGCACTTGGATTTGGGGCCTGTCTGGCAGACGACATGGGCCTTGGCAAGACGGTTCAGGCGCTCGCATTTTTAGATAGGATCAAGTCTGATCTCAAGAAATCAGGAAAACCCAACAAGGCCAGCCTGTTGATAATCCCGGCCTCCCTTATTTCCAACTGGGACAATGAGATCAAGCGCTTTTCCCCTGCCGTCAAGTATTATATCGCGCATCCCTCAGGAGATTTAAAGAAAAACGGCGGGTATGAGGATAATAAGTCATTAGATGCATTCGATCTTGTTATTACAACATATGCCTTGGTTCAAAGATACAAATGGCTCCAGTCCCACTCATGGAACTACGTCATACTTGATGAGGCCCAGGCCATCAAGAATCCTGGGACAAAACAGGCAAGGGCGATAAAAAATCTTCATTCCAACAACAGGATCATAATGACAGGGACCCCCATTGAAAACCGGATCACAGACCTCTGGTCCTTGTTTGATTTTTTGAATCCTGGATTGCTGGGAAATGTAAAAGAGTTCAAACAGTTTTCAAAAAGATTGAGCCAGGACCCCTCCGGCTATTCAAGGTTGCGCAAACTCATCAGCCCATTTATTTTGAGGCGATTGAAAACCGACAAGTCGGTCATATCCGACCTCCCTGAAAAGGTGGAGATGAAAACATATGCTCCCTTAAGCAAAAAGCAGGTCCTTTTATATAAAAATCTGGTCGTGGAGATAAAAGAAATAATTGCTGAAACAGAGGGGATCCAAAGAAAGGGACTGATCCTTTCCTCCCTTATGAAATTCAAACAGATCTGCAATCACCCGGACCAATACCTCGGGACAGGGGGATTTGAAGAAAAAGAGAGCGGCAAGTTTTTGCGGCTCCGTGAAATATGCGAGACAATATATGAGAAAAGAGAAAAGGCCCTGGTGTTTACTCAATTTAAGGAGATGACAGAACCGCTTCACGATTTATTGGAAGGCGTCTTTGATCGAAAAGGCTTGATCTTGCACGGGAGTGTGGCCGTGGGTAAAAGGAAGAAGATTATCGAGCAATTTCAAAGCCAGAGCTATGTGCCATTTATGGTGCTTTCCCTAAAGGCCGGGGGCATCGGATTGAATCTGACAGAAGCAAACCATGTGATTCATTTTGACCGGTGGTGGAATCCTGCAGTGGAAAACCAGGCAACCGACAGGGCGTTCAGAATTGGGCAGAAAAAAAATGTTATTGTGCACAAGTTTTTGACCAAAGGGACTGTGGAAGAGAAGATTGATAAGATGTTGGAAGAAAAATCCAAGTTGTCAGAGGACGTGATCGCCAGCGCAGGTGATGCATGGATAACCGAAATGAAAAATGATGAATTAATGGATCTTTTTACCCTGGCATTGTAAGGGGATAGGGGGCAATTATGGGTTATTGGAGACATTATCCGCCTTATGTATCCGTTGCGGAGAAAAGGGCAAAAGCAGCCAGAAAACTGAAGCAGCTCAAAAAGAAAAATCTTGATATCAAACCGGTTCTCATCGAGGGAAGAAGGGCAATTGCCCGGTCGTGGTGGGGCAAGTCGTGGAACGGCAACCTCGAACGGTATGCAGATTATAGCAATCGTATCGGACGGGGGCGAAGTTATGTCCGCCATGGAGCGGTGCTGGACTTGCAGGTAAATCCAGGCAAGGTTGAATCTCTGGTCCAGGGGTCAAGGTCAAAACCCTATTCTGTGAATGTTAAGATAAAGGCTGTTAATAAAAAGATCTGGCAGGAGATCAAGGCAGCTTGCGGTGGGAAACTTGATTCCCTGCAGGAGCTTTTGGCCGGGAAATTTCCGAAAGCATTAGGTGAAATCTTTATGGCACAGGGGAAGGGATTGTTCCCTTCACCAAAAGAGATAGAATTCAATTGCAGTTGCCCTGACTGGGCCTATATGTGCAAGCATGTAGCCGCTACCCTGTATGGCATAGGCACAAGGCTTGATGAAGAACCCGGCCTGTTTTTCAAGCTCAGAAAAGTCAAGGTAAAAGATCTGGTAACCGAGGCGGTGGAAGATAAGACCCGAAAGTTGCTCAAAAAGGCCAAAAAGAAAACGTCAAGAGTCATCGCTGATTCGGATCTGGCCGATGTGTTTGGCATTGACATGGAAGAACCTATGATCTCAAAAAAGAGAAAAACAAAAGCTGCCAAAAAAACATCCAAGCCAAAAAAACCTTTGAGCCTTGCATCCAAAAAATCAAAATCCAAAACAATAATTGGGAAATCCGGGGAAAAAACCAAACCCCCATTTGACACGGTTGTGGGAATTGTCAGGAGAAGCAAAAAAGGCATTACAGTCGCGCTTATTAGAGAAAAAACGGGGTTTGATGACAAACAGATAAGGAATTTTATATACAAAGCCAAGAGACAAGGCAGGATAAAGAACTTGAAAAGAGGTGTTTATATATCCTCTTAAAACTCCCGTTTTTTCCTATAATGTTGATGCCCATGTAAAAAGTCTCCAAGGCC